>NZ_RZSX01001000.1:0-2126 GCF_004023105.1 Mesorhizobium sp. M5C.F.Ca.IN.020.32.2.1
GCCGTGCACGGCGCGAGATCTAGCTGGTTGTACACGATGTTGCCGATCGAAGCCGGATGCATGCCCTCGACATCCTTGAGCGGATGCACCGCCGCCTGAAGGATCTTGATCGGGATATGCGCCGGCACCGGCCGCTGGATGATGATACCGGTGACGCGCGGATCGGCATTCAGGCCGTGGATCGCCGCTTCGAGTTCGCCGGCGGTGATGTCGGCGGCAAACCGCCTTTCCTCGAAGCCGATACCTGCCAATGCCGCCTTGGCGCGCTGGTTGCGCACGTAGACATCGACTGCAGCTGTGTCGCCGACGGTGATCGATATCAGTTTGGGCGGAAAACCCTCGGCGGTGGCAGTCGCCGCATCCTCGCGCACGGCAGCGATGATGCGCTGGGCGACCGGGCCGCCCCTGAGATAGCGGTTGTCATCGGACAGGGACATGGATGGACCTTCTGTCTGAAAGTGTTGCTGCCGAGATAGCAAGACTCTTTGGAAAATGGCAGCACGAAAGCGAACTGCTATGCCTGTCGCGCGACGTACCGGCGAACCTGCGAAGATGTGCCCGCCAACCGGATGTCAGCAGAAACAGAAAGGGCAGCGCGGCTTGCCGCACTGCCCTTTCGTGACTGGCCGCATCCCCACACGGCCCGTCCCCCGTATCCGATGATCCAGAGTCTTCTGGACAGAATCGGCTATAAGATCAACTGCAGATTACATCACCACAACCGTCGTGCCAACATTGACCCGTTCATAGAGGTCGACGACGTCCTCGTTGCGCATGCGGATGCAGCCCGACGACACGGCGCCGCCGATCGTCCAGGGCTGGTTGGTGCCGTGAATGCGGTAGAGCGTCGAGCCGAGATAAAGCGCGCGCGCGCCGAGCGGGTTCTCGACGCCGCCGGCGACATAGGTCGGCAGATAACGGCCTTTGGCGGCCTCACGCGAAATCATCACAGCCGGCGGCCGCCATTCGGGCCAGACCTTCTTCTGCGAGATCCTGTGCTTGCCGGCCCATTCGAAGCCCGGCTTGCCGGTGCCGACGCCATAGCGCCGCGCCTTGCCGTTGTTCTCGACCAGATAGAGGAAATTCTCCCCCGTATCGATGACGATCGTGCCCGGCTTCTCCGGACCGTCATAGGCGACTTCCTGCGGCAGGTAGATCGGGTTGATCTGCGGGCGCGCGATAATGCGCTTCTTGGACGGCGCCTGCATCGCCGCCGTGTGCAGCTGAGCCGGTTGCGCCTGCCGTTGAGAACGGCGCTGCGGCTTTTGCATCTCTTGCCGGTTCTGGCGGACGATGCCCGGCGCGCGGCCAAGCTGCAGCACCCAGGGCGCTGAAAGGTCGGGGCTCACCATCACCGGCGGCCTGTCGGCATAACGGTCATTGGCGCTGGAGGATGTAGCGGCAGTGGCCAGCACGGCTGCGGCGCCGAGCAGCGGGAACAAGAATGTCTTCATCGGAACGCACCTTGATCGTCGAACACGCCGGGCGCAAAAGCGTCCCCGGTTCGCGGACATTGGGCGCGAAGCAGCAACCGAAACATGAATCGGAATGCGTAAAATGCTCCATTGTCAGTAAAGCTTTCGGTGTGGTTACCGGCCGGTTCAGGAATCTGGTAAAGCCGCGGTAAAGGCAGCGCAGACGCGCATTAACGAATGGAATTCCGCCATGGATGAGAAGACAGGCCTGCTTGCCGGACCCGATGGTATCGCGCGCTGCTTCTGGCACGGCAATCTGCCGGATTATTTGCACTACCACGATCATGAATGGGGCCGGCCGGTCACCGACGACCGCAGGCTGTTCGAAAAGATCTGCCTCGAAGGCTTTCAGTCGGGCCTGTCCTGGCTGACGATATTGCGCAAGCGCGACAATTTCCGCGAGGCGTTCGCCGGCTTCGATATCGACAAGATCGCCGCCTTTACCGACGAGGATGTCGAGCGCCTGCTCGGCAATGCCGGAATCGTCCGCCACCGCGGCAAGATCGTCTCGACCATCAACAACGCCAAGCGCGCGCGTGAATTGGCCGACGAGGCCGGCTCGCTGGCGGCCTGGTTCTGGAAGTTCGAACCCGGCCCGGACGAACGGCCCGAAATCGTCGATCTCGCCCATCTGCGCGCCAACCCGACCAC
>NZ_RZSX01001001.1:0-2122 GCF_004023105.1 Mesorhizobium sp. M5C.F.Ca.IN.020.32.2.1
CCCATCTCGGGAACCGGTGTCTGGCCAAGCCAGGAAATGGATCAGGGGAGATGGGTTTCCATCTCCCCTTTTTCTTGTGCCTGGAGGACTGACATGGTTGCCGAAGCGGAAGACACAGACGGTGAAAGTTACGCGATAGATTGCCCGGTCCTGGTGACCGAGCGACTGGTCCTGCGGGCGCCGCGCGAAAGCGATATCGAGCAACTGGTGGTGCTCGCCGACAACCGCCACGTCGCCGAAATGCTGGCCCGCATGCCCCACCCCTATGGCGAGGCCGAGGCACGCGCCTTCCTGGCGATGACGGCATCGCGCCGGGCCGGAATTGCCTATGCCTTAACGCTGGCCGGTACCGAAACCTTCGTCGGCTGCGCCGGCCTCAACACCACCGATCGCGGGCTGGAGCTCGGCTACTGGATCGGCGAGCCCTACTGGAAGCGCGGCTATGCGACGGAGGCAGCACATGCGCTCGTCGACCTCGCCTTCCAGAAGACGCCGATCCAGGTGCTGCATGCCTCGACGCGGGTCATCAATCCGGCCTCACGCCGGGTCATCCACAAATGCGGCTTCCAGTATGCCGGCCAGGGCATGCTGAACTCCATCGTCGCCGGCCAGGTGCCGGTCGAGCGCTACCGCCTCGATCGCAGGACCTGGACCAGCCTGCGGAACTGGGTGCATTTCTAGGCATGTCGATATTCAGGTGAGGCCGGCCTGCGAATGGCGGCTTCCTGCGCTTCCGGTGCTCACGTACCCAAAGTACGCTCCGCTCCGGTTCTCGGAAGCCACCACTCTCGGCGCGGCCTGACCTGAATCTCAACACACCTCAGCGCATTGCGCCGAAACCAAAGATTCGGACCGGGCATGAGGTCAAACCATCTCGACCCAGACCGGCAGGTGGTCCGAGCCGACCGCTTGCCGGTCGACCCAAAGGCGCTTCAGCGATTTGGCGAGCGAGGCGCTGGTGAAGACATAGTCGATGCGCTTGTAGCGGCTGGCGTCGTCAGGTCGCTTGGGGTCGATCCAGGAGACGAGATCGGCGCCTGCGGCGGCAAGGCGCAGGGCCACATCTACGGCAAGATCGGCGGTCATGGGTATGCCGAATTCGTGATCCAGGCGACCGGCGAGTTCGACATATTCCGGCGATCCGGCCAGCATGTTGAAGTCGCCCATGACGACGAAGGCTTCGGGATAGGGCAGGTCCGGCAGGCCGACCTCGGCAAGCCCCGACAGCGCGCCCCCCTCGATCGCATAGTTCAACAGGCGCTGGCGCAGAAACCGGATCTGGCTGGCGCGTTCGATCGGGCTGCGATGGTCGAGATGGGTGGAATAGAAGCGGATGAAACCAAGCGGCGTCTCGATCAGCGCCTCCAGCGCGCCGCGCTGGAAATTCATCACTTCCAAACTGCGGCTGCGCGGCAAGAGGAGATTGCGCGACAGATGAACGGGCGTTTTCGACAGCACCATGTTGCCGAGCTGAAAGGTGGTGGTAATGGCGCGGCCGTTTTCCAGGCGCGAGCCGACATTGGCCTCGAAATTGCTGCCATAGACGGCGAAGTATTCGGGCAGCGCCTCGCCGAGCTCGGCCACCATGTCGCGGCCGCCATTGTGGGGGTTGTTGCGCGAGACCTCCTGCAGCGCGATCACGTCGGCGCCGCGCACGGCATCGGCGATGCGGCCGACATCGTAGCGGCCATCGAGGCCGACGCCGTAGTGAATGTTGTAGGTTACGAGCTTCATTGCGACTCCGGCCATGTTCATAAACAGCCTCGCCCTTCGCGCCGCCTTGGTTTAGAGCAGTGCCGAACGTTTAGAGCAATGCCGCAAGGCCACGAGCAGAAACTCAGCAATCCGATGAAATTTCTCGATCAAGCCAAGGTCTACATCCGCTCGGGCGACGGCGGCGCCGGTTCGGTGTCGTTCCGGCGCGAAAAGTTCATCGAGTTCGGCGGTCCGGACGGCGGCGACGGCGGCCGCGGCGGCGATGTCTGGGTGGAGGCGGTCGATGGGCTGAACACGCTGATCGACTATCGCTATCAGCAGCATTTCAAGGCCAAGACCGGTACGCACGGCATGGGCCGCAACATGACCGGCGCCAAAGGTGCCGACGTCACGCTGAAAGTGCCGG
>NZ_RZSX01001002.1:0-2121 GCF_004023105.1 Mesorhizobium sp. M5C.F.Ca.IN.020.32.2.1
GCCAGTTCCGGAGGTCCTTGATCGGACCCCGGCGGACTCGCTGATCTGGGCGGACATTCTCGATCTCGGTCCAATGCCCTCGTTCACGCGCGGGAGAGCGGTTTTGCTTGGCGACGCCGCGCATGCCGTGACGCCAGATCTGGGACAAGGCGCCGGACTTGCCATGGAAGACGCGGCCGTTCTTGCAGCGTTGTTCGGGGGGCTTCCGGCCGACCGGGCCATCCGCGAGTATGACAAACGCCGTCTCGACAGGGCACATAGGGTCGCGGTTGAATCACGCCTCTATGCCAAAATTGCGCAATGGCAGAACCCGCTTGTCGTCCCGCTACGCAACTTGCTGGTAAAGAGCATACCGGAGTATTTCATGGACCGGCAGCTCGAGGCGGTTCTCGATATAGATTTCGAGCCTGTCAGGGCCGCCGCCTAGCGCCGGCGATTAAACGCACCAATCGTCCAATTTTCTGTCGGCGGCATAGTGGCTAAGGCCTTGGCGGCGAGTGAAGGGGCACCCATCTCATCCTGCGGCAACCCCCGGGGGATGCGCCGGCCATATCGCGCGGAAGGTAAGAGATCATTTTGCAGAAAGCCACTTGACCTTCCAGTAACTGGAAACCGTAGGTGGTGGGGGAGTTGCCCATTTAGGAGTGCTCCATGAGCGACCGTCACGATCACGCCACCCACACCGACATATCGCATGGCTCGTGCTGTTCCTCGCACGCGTCGGCCGCTACCTCGATCGTCGTCATCCGCGATCCGGTCTGCGGTATGACGGTCGATCCGGCCGCCGGAAAGCCTTCGGCGACCTTCGGCGGCCACAACTATCATTTCTGTTCGGAAGGCTGCAGGACGAAATTCATGAAGGAGCCGGAAGCCTTTCTCAAGGCGATCGATCCAGTTTGCGGCATGACCGTCGAGCGCGCCACAGCGAAGCACTTCGCGCGCCACGAAGGCAAGGGTTTCTACTTCTGCTCGGCCGGCTGCAAGGGTAAGTTCGAGGCCAACCCCGGCAAATTTCTGAGTGGCCAGCCAGCGTCGGAGCCGATGCCGAAGGGCACGCAATACACCTGCCCCATGCATCCAGAAATCATCCGCGACAAGCCGGGTTCCTGCCCGATCTGCGGCATGGCGCTGGAACCGATGGGCGTGCCGACTGGCGACGAGGGTCCTAATCCGGAACTCGTCGATTTTACCCGTCGACTCTGGGTAAGTGCTGTCCTGTCGATCCCGCTGCTTCTGATCACCATGGGACCGATGTTCGGCCTGCCGTTCCGCGACTGGCTCGGCGAGCAGCCGGCAGCCTGGATTGAGTTGGCGCTGGCGACGCCGGTGGTGCTATGGGCGGCCATCCCCTTCTTCCATCGCGGCTGGGATTCGATCATCAACCGCAGTCCGAACATGTGGACGCTGATCTCGATCGGGGTCGGCACGGCCTATGTCTACAGCGTCGTGGCGACGTTGTTCCCCAATCTCTTTCCGCACCAGTTCCGCGGCCATGGCGGCACGGTTCCGGTCTATTTCGAGGCGGCCGCGGTGATCGTCGCGCTGGTCTTTCTCGGCCAGGTGCTCGAACTGAAGGCAAGGGAGCGCACCGGCTCGGCGATCCGCGCGCTTCTCGACCTCGCGCCGAAGACGGCCAGGCGGATTGCGGCAGACGGTTCGGAGGCAGACGTGCCGCTCGACGAGGTGAAGGCGGGCGAGCGGCTGCGCGTGCGGCCCGGCGACAGTGTGCCGGTCGACGGAACCGTGCTCGAAGGCCGCTCCTCAGTCGACGAATCAATGCTGAGCGGTGAATCCGTTCCGGTCGAGAAGACGGCTGGCTCCCCAGTCACAGGCGGCACGCTCAACAAGAACGGAACGCTCGTCATCCGCGCCGAGAAAGTCGGCGCAGATACGATGCTGTCGCGCATCGTCGAAATGGTCGCCAAGGCACAGCGCTCGCGCGCGCCTATCCAGGGCCTTGCCGACCGCGTCTCATTCTACTTCGTGCCCACTGTCGTTCTCGTCGCCGTCGTCGCCTTCATCGTCTGGGCGGTTATCGGCCCGCAGCCGAGCATGGTTTTCGCCATCGTGTCGGCCGTCTCGGTGCTGATTATCGCCTGTCCCTGCGCACTCGGGCTGGCG
>NZ_RZSX01001003.1:0-2120 GCF_004023105.1 Mesorhizobium sp. M5C.F.Ca.IN.020.32.2.1
TCCACAGGGAGGACAAACATGTTTCGCAACATCAGCATGGCCTTGGCGGCCACATTGATCATGGCCGGCACGGCTTGGGCCGATCCGATCGAGGGCAACTGGAAAACGCAGGCCGGCGCGACCGCCGCCATAGCCGGCGGCGGCGGGGCATTCTCCATCACCCTCAAATCAGGCAAATTTTCCGGCAAGCGCATTGGTTCGTTCAAGGTGTCCGGCGCCAACAAATATACCGGGACCATAACCGACCCGGAGACCGACAAGACCTATTCCGGCAAGGCCTCGGTCTCTGGCGCTTCGCTCAAAATGAGCGGCTGCGTGCTCGGCGGGCTGATTTGCAGGAGCCAGACCTGGCACAAGCTCTGACCGTTTTGACTGCCACAAATTGAAAACGGGGCCTTCGCGGCCCCGTTTTGTTTGCGCCGTCTGTTTGAGACACCGGATCGATCGGACGGGCCGCGCCTTCTGCGCCCTAGCTAACAGCAATTTTTGTGCATCCTTCGTCCCTGTCACCAAGATTTGGGGGGCAGCAAGACTGCGGCCGGACCGCGCCGTGGCGGCGGGCACTCAACACTCCGTCGATAAATTTGAACCGCAGATGAACGCCGGCATCAGAACCGGTTCAGTTGCATCAGGGCATTCTCATGCGTGTTGAAGGAGACCACGCAATGTTCGCCCGCCGCTTCACCATCGTCTGCCTGCTGATGAACCTGTTCGGCATGTTGTTCGCCATCCTGGTTGCCGAGGCCGGCCGCCCGGCCCGCTCCTGGGACCAGGCCAATTCCTGCCGGTTCGGTTGCCCGAGCCACCTTCGCCATTGAAGCCGGCAAAAACCTTAGAGAGAAGCAACATACCATGAACCGCATCGTCGCCAACGCCTTCAAGGCCCTTCGGCTTGTGCCGCGGGCGACGCTCATCCTGACGGTTCTTGCAGCGCCGGTTCTGGCCGTGCCCACGATGCGCGCCGATGCCGGCTCGACGATCGAAGCGCCGGCGTTGAAGAAGAACGGCGTCGGCTTTGTGCTGTTGGTCAGTCTGCGACGCGGCTAGGTCGATCGGCCTTCATTGAACCCATTCAATAATGAAAAACGACCCTTTGGCCCCTCCCAACCGTATGGCCAAGCCTCTATATTGGGTCATGGAAAAGCGAATCTATCCTCAAGCCATAGACTCAGTCGTGATGCCGGAGCCGTTTGGCCGGCAGATCTTCAATGATGCCGGAAAGGCCGTCGCGGCCCTGCAGGCCCTCTACGACCGCAACACCAAATTCCTGCGCGATTCGTTTACGGCGCTCGCCGCAGGCGGCGACAACAACAAGCGCTACCGGGCCTTTTACCCCGAGGTCGGCGTCACCACGACTTCGTTCACCCAGATCGACTCGCGGCAGGCTTACGGCCATATGCCGACGCCTGGGCATTTCTCGACCACCATAACCCAGCCCGCCCTTTTCGAACGCTATCTCATCGAACAGCTTCGCCTGATCATGCGCAATCACGGCGTTCCGGTCACGGTTTCGGAATCGACGACGCCCATCCCGCTGCATTTCGCGTTCCTGGAAGGCTCCCATGTCGACGGCGCGGCAGCCGAGCGCATCAGGCGGCCGATCCGTGACCTGTTCGACGTGCCGGATCTCGACGGCACCGACGACCAGATCGCCAACGGCACGTTCGAAGTGGCTTTAGGCGAAGCCAGGCCGTTGGCGGCGTTCACGGCGCAACGCATCGACTACTCGCTGCACCGGATGTCGCACTATACGGCGACCAGTCCCCAGCATTTTCAGAATTTCGTGCTGTTCACCAACTACCAGTTCTACATCGACGAATTCGTCGCCCGTGCGCACGAGCTGATGGCGAAAGGCGGCGGCGGATACGTCGAATTCGTTGAGCCGGGAAATGTCGTCACCAAGGCTGGACAAAGCGCGCCTTGCCATGGCGTGGCGCCGCCGCGCCTGCCGCAGATGCCGGCCTATCATCTGAAGAAGCCGAACCATGGCGGCATCACGATGGTCAATATCGGCGTCGGCCCCTCCAACGCCAAGACGATCACCGACCACATTGCGGTGCTCAGGCCGCATGCCTGGGTGATGCTCGGCCATTGCGCCGGGCTGCGCAACACCCAGGCAC
>NZ_RZSX01001004.1:0-2119 GCF_004023105.1 Mesorhizobium sp. M5C.F.Ca.IN.020.32.2.1
GGACAGGGCGTGGCCGGATTGGTGCCCTGTCCGGCTTTTCCTGTCGCTGCGGCAGCCGGCCCCGGCAGTGCCGCGCCATAGACGATCTCGTCACGAAAGCCGATGTCGCAGCCCAGCAGAAGTGCGGTACGGCGCGGGCGCTCCGAAAATGAGCCTTGCGGTCCTTCGAGCGTGCGGGCGACGCAGAGGAATTCGGCGCCGTCGGGCATTTCCACCGCCTCGACGAAGATCTGGCCGGGCTGGGTAAAGGCGGCATGCACGGGAAGCTTCGGACAATTGCCGCCGAAGCGGCTTTGCGGAAAGCCCTGGCTGCCCGCTTTGCGGAAGCGGTTGCCGGCATTATCAACCTCGAGCATGAAGAACGGCACGCCCGGCGTGCCCGGCCGCTGCAGCATGGTCAGGCGGTTCGCCGCCTGCTCGAAGGAGACGCCGAAGCGCGAGCGCAGCACGTCGATGTCGTAACGGGCGCGGTGTGCTGCCGCGTGAAAGGATTGATAGGGCATCATCAGCGCATGGGCGGCGTAGCGGCCAAGCTCGAAGCGGGCGAGCCGGCGAGCTTCATCCGTGCTCAGCTTCAGCGCCTGGATCTCGCCTGCCACCGCGACCGTCATGCGGATCAGACAGGCCTCCATCGCCACCTCGCGCAACTGGTCGAATGGCGACAGGCGCTCGGACAGAAAAAGACGCTGCGAGTGGCGGTCGTAGCGGCGGCGCCAGTTCGGCATGGTGGCGACCGGCAGCACCTTGACGACGATGCCGTATTCGCGCTTCAGCCAGGCCTTCAGCGCACTGAACAGATCGTCGCCGGGATCGAGCACCGACGTGAATGCCTCGGCTTCCGCTTCGAGCGCAGCAAAATGGTTCGGCCGGCGCTCGAAAATCTCGTGCACCTCATCGATCGGCAAGCGGGCGCCGGAGAGTGCCGTCGCTTTGCCCTCGCGCGCGAGAAGCTCGTTCAGGTCGGAAAGGCGCTCGGCCTGCTCGCGATAGGCGCGGAACAGTTTTATCACCGCGGCGGAAGCGTTGGGCGCCGCCTCGGCAAGCTCGATCAGCTCCTGGTCACCTGGCAATTCGCCGACCAGCAGCGGATCTGAAAACACCTCCTTCAAGGCGGCGACCGACCCTCTCGCCTCGCCCTGCAATTCATGCGGGTCGACCTTGTAAACAGAGGCCAGCCTCAGGATCAGCTGGACCGTCAGCGGCCTCTGGTTGCGCTCGATGAGATTGAGATAGGACGGCGAGATGCCGAGCCCTTCGGCCATCGCCGTCTGGGTCAGGCCCTTGGCGCTGCGGATACGGCGGATGCGCGGCCCGGCGAAGATCTTCTGATCGGCCACTCGACTGTCCTTGACAGAAATTTACATGACTTCTGCACGGCGATGGCCATGTCGGCGTTTTACAATCGCGACAAAATTACAGCGCCTAGCTGTCAAACACAACACAGGTTTTCACTTATTTTCCCGCCAATCTTCTGGTTTTCCTCGCCTGTTTCGCGCTGAAATGTAAATGCTGTCACACCAAAACGGCGCGGAATTCTCCATGAGGCGGCGTTTCCATCCCAGCAGCGATTTACCCGGAGTGACCAAATGACCGATTTTTACAACCTCGTCCCCTCGGCGCCGGAAGGCCGCTTCGACGGCATCGAGCGGCCCTACTCGCCAGAGGACGTGAAGCGGCTGCGCGGTTCGGTCCAGATCCGGCAGAGCCTCGCCGAAATGGGCGCCAACCGGCTCTGGCAGCTCATCCACGAGGAGGACTTCGTCAACGCGCTCGGCGCCATGTCTGGCAATCAGGCGATGCAGCAGGTCCGGGCCGGGCTGAAGGCGATCTACCTGTCTGGATGGCAGGTCGCCGCCGACGCCAACACCGCATCCGCCATGTATCCGGACCAGTCGCTTTATCCCGCCAATGCGGCGCCCGAACTGGTCAAGCGCATCAACCGCACCCTGCAGCGCGCCGACCAGATCGAGACCTCCGAAGGCAAGGGGCTTTCCGTCGACACATGGTTCGCGCCTATTGTCGCCGATGCGGAAGCCGGCTTCGGCGGACCGCTCAATGCCTTCGAGATCATGAAGGCCTTCATCGAGGCGGGTGCCGCCGGCGCCCACCACCAGGACCA
>NZ_RZSX01001005.1:0-2117 GCF_004023105.1 Mesorhizobium sp. M5C.F.Ca.IN.020.32.2.1
GTAGCGGATAGTAGTCGTCGCCAATTCCAAGAAAACCACCAAAGCTGAGAACGGCATAGGATACCCTGCCGCCCCTCTTCTCGAGGATCAGCCTTTCGACCTGCCCGATGTGATTTCCCTGGATGTCATAGACGTTGGTGCCGACGACCATGTCGCTGGCGATAAGATCGTGGGTCTCGCGAATGTCGGGGTCCTGGTTTGTCATGATTTGCTCCTTCCCGTCGGTATGGAGCAAAAACGGGTCCGTGCCCTCGAAGTTCCAAGGATTGGGCGGACCAGCCGTTAGCAATCTTCTGGCTTGAGCGAGCGAACCAGCCGGGTGACGACCGGATCGTAGGCAACTTTTGCTCCATGCTGTAGTCCATCAGGAACATGGCGGCGCGATCGCCGCAACCGTTATGCCTCTGACATATCGGATCTGGTCGTCTTTGATCCCCGAGTAACTTGCCCAATCACGCGTCAGCCGCCGATAGATGAATTCCCAGCCTTCTTTTTCGTCCTGACTGATCTGTTTCTTGACCTGAGGCAGGAAGTCCCTTTCGGCGACGTCGGCGCCCCAGACGGCGAGGAGGGCTCCGTCGGGGGATTGGAAGGCCGCGCCATCGCCGTCCTTTGAACGATGCAACAGTTCGAACTCGGGCGGCACCTCGAAAACAAACCCAAACCTTTCGATGCCGAACTGCTGCCATTCCTGCGCCCCCGCCTGAGCGAAGGAGAGCCTTAGCGCCGAGAAAACCAGCAGGGTTCGGCCCATGGCCCGGTTCTCTTGTTTACCTTACACTAATGTAAACTGCGACAATGTAGGGATGTTCCGTTTTCAAGAATCGCCTCTTCAGTAGCCGCACAGGAGACGATTTTCACTGTCGCCGGAGGTTGGTAGAGTTGCACGTCGCGACCGGAAGAGGTCGCGAAATTCGATGCCGCCAGGAGAAGTTCTAAACGGCAGTTTCAGACAGATCGGTTGTGCAGAATCGGCCGTTGACGTCCCAACCGGCAGAGTTGTTTAGCGCTCTAAGGCCGACCTTAATGCATATCCACGGCTTGGTGCGGGAAACCGGCATCGCCGCCGAACAAGGTCGCGAGTTCCGTGAACTTGGCAAGCGGCAAATGACCGACAAGCCTGAAAGTCACTGATGCGGGTGAGAACAGGCTGTGTAGGTGCTGCGGTCGGTGACCGTCAACGATCCGAATGTAAGGGTCTAGGCAGCAGGGCCGCGATACGGTTGCGGCCCTGACGTCTGATCAACCCTTGAGACGATCCTTGATCTTGTCCTCGGTCTTCCCAAGGCCCTTCTTGGTGCTTTCGTCAAGCTTGCCGGCAGTTCCGCCGGCACTCATTTTCTTGTCACCAGCCGGTTTGCCAGGCTTTGCCTTAACTTCGCCGCTTCTCGCAGAGCGCTTCACTTCATCCTTGTTCATGGTTTCTCTCCCATAGCTGGGAAACCAACATGCGCTCTCACTGAAAGTTCCAGTAGCCAAGGAAAATAAGCATGGCCGGCTCCGAAATGAAATCGATCGCACATCTCACGCGTGAACGAAGGAAAATGGGTCCGTCGATGAACGCGACGGAATGCCAAGATGGCCGGATAGTCGAAGATGCGATCAATTGGGAGCAACTCCGCCATGCCGCCAAGCTCAGGCCCCGGTCCAGGTGGGCAAGATGGACGCGGTGATGTCCAACCCGGGTTCCGCAGCGTGGGATCGACCCGCGTAATCGGCATTTGAATTCCACAGCCGGCTCAGCGATCAGACGCCTTCCCATCGGCTCGCTGCGCAATCGGCTGCATCTTTGCCCCGCAGGCATCCCTCACGCCTGACGGCGTAGTCGAGCGGTTGGATCGGGCATCATGCCGGAATGGCTAACGCTGACCAACGAAACGGCTCGCCCGATCGCCAAATACTGTGAAGGACATGCAGGCAGGCCGCGAAGATTGACCCAAATTTGATTTGCCAGGGAATCGGGCCCCTCCTACGCCCGGCACGTCAGGCGAAGGCGGCCACCCCATCGTTACAACAGCCACAGCCATCACGACGGTGGTCAGCCATCCAAGCCATTTGAGCACCCCGGTGACGACGAACTGCCCGAGCACATCCCGGCGTGTGGCGAAATACATCAT
>NZ_RZSX01001006.1:0-2106 GCF_004023105.1 Mesorhizobium sp. M5C.F.Ca.IN.020.32.2.1
GCTCATAGGCAAACCGCCTTTTGCCTATGACGCCCGCGACGATTGGTCCTGAGTGAATTCCAATTCTGAGTCTTATCGGTTCTCCTGCGAAGCGTTCGCGCTTAACCGCCTTCCGCAGTTCAAGTGCATAGTGCGCAAGGGCTTCTGCATGATCGGATCGCGCGGCGGGCAGGCCAGCGACCACCATCACGCAGTCGCCGATTGTCTTGATCTTTTCGCAGCCGTATCGTTCCGAGAGCAGATCCGCCGCCTTGAAGAAGTAATTTAAAATAGCGAGCGTTGTCTCGGCTCCGACGCTCCGCGCTCTTTCCGTAAAGCCGACGATGTCGGCAAAAAGCACGCTCACGTCAGCATGGCTGTCTGCAATTTGTTCGTCCGCTTTTAACCGCTCCGCGATCGACGCTGGAAGAATGTTGAGGAGTAGGCTTTCGGCGCGCTGGTATTCACGCGACAATCCCTCTTGGCTCTGCCTCAACGCTTCGTTCGTCAATTGTAATTTTTCGTTGAGTTGGCGCTCCCTCTCTTGCAGGAGTGTCATTTCATAAGCCTTCTGTTGAAGCCGCTGCCTATTGTCGCGTTCGGCAGTGGCGTCAAGAAAGAGCAGCCATACGCAGGCATTGTCAGCAAAAAGATGAAGGTCCGCGACACGCCCGCTGGGCAGTTCGACCATGGCCATATGATATGGAAGCTCCGGCCAAGGCAGCAAACCTTCCATGAATTCAAGCTGCTCGGCTACGGGCTTGCCAATGCAAAGTGATGACAGGCCGTAATGTTCAACACTACCGCCCTTCGCAGCGATGCAAAGCTGGGCGTCAATTTTCAGATACGCGACAGAGTACTCGTTGTAGAAGAAATCGTAAATCCAGCTTCTGACTTCTCTTGGCAATCCATGCATGGTCTATTTGGCAACCATCGAAGCAAGCTGACGAAACGCATCATCAACACATTCACCCGAAAGCGCACTTGTTAGATAGATTTGCCATCCAAGTTGCCTCAGCTCGTTAATCTCACTATCCGATATTGCCCACCGATCGGCCAGATCCGATTTGTTGAACAGCAATACGAACGGCATAGCGCCGAATTCGGCCTCGGCCCGCTCGCGCAGCGTGAGCGCCACGGCAAGAGTAGCGGCGCGGGTTCCATCGACGACAAGCACGAGCCCGCTCGCACCTCGCACATAGCTGACGCGGAATGAGCCGATATCGTCTTCGCCGGCCAAATCCCACAAAATCAGATCCACGGTTTTATCGGGCAATACAACACTCTTCTTGTCGATTTTCACTCCCACCGTGGTCAAGTAGGTTTCTGAAAAGATGCTTTGCACAAACCTGCGAACCAGACTTGTCTTTCCGACAGCGAACCCGCCCAACATGCAGATCTTCTTTTGCAATATCCTGGGCTCCGCCCTAGTGGAAATTTACCGTAACCGAAACTCTGCGATTGGCGGAGCTCCCGGTTCGGCTATCTTCAGCCTCCGCTGGCTCAAAGGTGCCCGCGCCGCGAACCAAGAGCAATTCCGGATCGACGCCGCGCTTCTTGAGAAGCGCACGAACTGTCTCCGCGCGGGCGGCGCTGATCGACACCTTGGCCGTTTCACGGCCCGTCGCGTCCGAATGGCCGGTCAACATGAACTGGGCTGTTACGCCTGCCTCGCGGGCATCCTTGGCCAATTCCTTCAACTGATTCGCCAATTTGTCGAGAACCGGCAATTGCTCTGGTCCCGGTACAGCCTTGCCAGAATCGAAGAAAATGTCGACCGCTTGAATAGCGTCCCTCAAATGCGTGAGTTCCTGAGGGGTCGACTCACGCAGCTCGGAGATATCTAGAGAGAGTCCGTCCGCGGACAGCTGCTGGGAGGCGACCCGCGCCCGGTTTATCCAGGCGGCAGGAGCCTCACCCACGGCAACGATGCGATCCTGGATGGTCATAAGCCGAACCGATTTCGGCGGAGCAAGCGACGCCACCAGCCGCTTCAGCACGAACTTCGGATCAAGGCTCTGATAGAATTGCCACTGCGAATGAACGCGAGCCGGATCAACCCCTGTTCCGGACAGCAGAGCCTGCGGGTCGGCGGCCTGCGGGTCTCTCAGGCCGGAAATATAGAAG
>NZ_RZSX01001007.1:0-2100 GCF_004023105.1 Mesorhizobium sp. M5C.F.Ca.IN.020.32.2.1
CCATCGTTCTGTGTCGCGGCCGGCAGCGGCTTCGGGGTGGGGATGGCGGCGGTTGGCGCACCGTCCGTCGCCGTCTTGCTGGGAGCAGCGACTTTGGCAAGCAATGCTGCCACTTTGGTTTTCGCTGCCGGATCGGCGAGTGCCGCCGCAGCGGACGGCTTGTCTGCCGTTTTTTCAGCCTGGCCTGCCATCTGGCGGGATGCGGATCCCGATCCTGTCCAGCGAGGATCATTAGGCGCCAGCGCCGGTATCTCGGCCTTCGCCGCAACCACCACCGGCGAAACCGCATCGGTTTTGCTCGCAGCCTGCTGCACCGCGGCGACCTTCGAGGCCGCGGCCGGCACGATCCTTGTTGTTTTTACCGGAATGCTTGAAACAATCTGCTCGGGACTAGCGACCGCTTGTCTCTCGTTGGCCGGCAATGCCAGCCATAGCGCCACCGCGGCCACGCCAAGCAGCGCTGCTGTGCCAAACGCGGCGATGACCAGATGCAAGTTCGACCGGATTTGCTGCCAGAACCTGGGCCGCACGTCGTAGCCAAACTGCATCGCAAAGCGCCGTCGTTCCGGCGCGCCGAAACTGAAGGGCTCTCTCACTCTTGCAACCTCCATTTGCGGGCCGACGTTCTTACGACCTGTGCCGGGAAAACCGGCATTCGGTCGGCATCGGTCCCAAACCAACGCGGGCAGGCCCGCAAAATCCCCGTTCAACTGCCCTGAGCGGGCATCCTTTGCCGGCGATTGTGGCATCACTGCGCCCTTGCCGGGCGGATTCTGCACCTTTGCGATGGATTCTGCAACTTCAAAGGGATTTTGCAATCTATGGTTATATCCTGTCCCTCAAGGCATACCAGTTGAGCGCAAGAAAGAGCAGAGGCGCGCGGAAGCGTCGACCACCGGGAAAGGCCTGGATTTTCAGGTCCTCGATCAGCCTCAGCCGGTCCCGGTTGCCGGTAACGGTTTCGGCATAGAGCTTGCCGAAAAAGTTCGACAGCATGATGCCGTGACCGGAATAGCCGCCGACAGAAATCACATTGGGCATCACCTCGCGCACGAAGGGTTTTCTCGGCATCGTGATGCCGACATAGCCGCCCCAGCCGTGAGTGATCTCGACGGTCTTCAGCGCTGGGTAAAGCTCGGCGATCTGCCGGCGGATGTGGACATGGATGTCTTTCGGATCGTTGACGGCATAGATCTCGCGCCCGCCGAACAGCAGCCGCCCATCCGTCGATTTGCGGAAGTAGCGCACGACGAAGCGGGAATCATCGACCGCCTCACCGCCCGGCAGCACGTTTGTGTCGGCCCCCAGCGGCACCGTCGCGCCGATGAAGGAGCCGATCGGCATGATGTGCGCGGCACTGATCGGCTCGAGCGCGCCGCCATGGGCGTTGACGCCGATCAGACATTTCTCGGCTGATATCGTGCCTTTCGGCGTCGTGACCCTGACCTTGCCGCCAAGCGACGCGATGCCGGTCGCCGGCGTCTGCTCGAACAGCTGCGCGCCCGCCTGCGCTGCCACCTTTGCCGCGCCGATCACCAGCTTCAGCGGATGGATGTGCCCGGTGCCGGTGTCGCGGGTGCCGCCGAAATAGCGCGTCGAGCCCAACCGCTCCGCCGTCTCCTTTGCGTCCATGAAGGCGATGTGCGGATAGCCGAAGCGGTTCGCCATGATCTCGGCATGCGCCTTGTAATCGTCGACATAGCGCTTCTTATGCGCCACCGACATCTGGCCGGGCATGTAGTCGATCTCGATCTTGTTGACGGCGGCGAATTCGAGGAGATGCGACTTGGCCTCTTCGGCGAGGTCGAACAGCGCCTTGGCGCGGGAAAAGCCGTATTCCGCTTCGAGCTCCTCGACCCAGGCGCGCTGACCGGTGCCGAGCTGGCCGCCATTGCGGCCCGATGCGCCGTCGCCGAAACGATGCGCTTCGATCAGCACGACATTGCTGCCGGCCTTGGCAAGGTGCGCCGCCGCCGACAGGCCGGTGAAGCCGCCGCCGACGATGACGACGTCGCATGTCCGGTCGCCGTCGAGCGCCGGGTATTCGGGCCGTGGGCCGGCCGTGTCCTCATACCAGGAGCGGCCGGGGGAGATTGGGGA
>NZ_RZSX01001008.1:0-2097 GCF_004023105.1 Mesorhizobium sp. M5C.F.Ca.IN.020.32.2.1
CCCTTGTCGCGATCGCTGTCGGCCGAGGCGCCGGCGGCACCGCGCATATAGACGACGTCGCCCTTGCCGCCGATCTGCTGGAACAGCCATTTGGCGCCGAGATAGGCGTACTGCTCCTGGTTGTTGGAAATGATATAGGCCGAGGGTTCGGTGACCGCCTGGTCGACGGCGACGACGACGATACCGGCCTTGGTGGCTTCTTCGAGGGCTGACTTGATGCCGGCCGGATCGGCCGGGTTGACGACGATGGCGTTGACCTTGGCGCTGATCAGGTTGCGGATGTCCTCGAGCTGGCCGGCGGCGTCGGTGTTGCGATGGGCGATGTTCAGTTTCGTGACTTCGTCGGACGCGAGCGCCTGCGCTTTGATGGCGCAGATCATTTCCTCGCGCCAGCCATTGCCTTGCACCGTGTTGGAAACGCCGATCGTGTATTTGGCTTCAGCGGACGAGACGCCCACCGAAGCCAGAAACGCCGCGCCGGCAAGCAGCGGGACCATTGCCAGATATTTTTTCATTCCAGTCTTCCTCCCATTGATCTCGTTTCAGTTCGAAAAGGGGCTCATTTCACGAACGGGCGCAGCACGTCGCGGGCCAGCAGAAAGCCGCGCTTGAGGCTTTCATCGCTCCCCTCAAACCGCCGGTCCTCGTGCTCGATGATGATGGGCCCGTCGTAGCCGGCCCGGTAAAGGCCGGAGAAGATCACATTCCAGTCGACATCGCCAAGCCCCGGCATGCGCGGCACTTGCCAGCCCATGCCGGCCGAGAGAATACCGCGTTCGTAAAGTCCATCATGATCGATCATCAGGTCCTTGGCATGAACATGCAGCATGTGCGGACCGAATTCTTTGATGAAGCGGGCCTGGTCGATCATCTGCCAGACCAGATGCGACGGGTCGAAGTTCATGCCGACGTCGCCGCCCCACGCCTCGAGGATGCGGCGCCAGATATAAGGCGAATAGGCGATGTTGTGTCCGCCCGGCCACTCGTCATAGCTGAAGATCATCGGGCAGTTCTCAAATGCCAGCTTGACGCCGTTGTCGCGCGCATGGGCGATGATATCGGGCCAGACGGTCAGTGCCTCTTGCCAGTTGGCGTCGATGGTTTTTGCAGCGTCGCCGCCGCAGAAGGTGTTGACCAGCGGAACGCCCATATGGCTCGCCAGCACGATCACCTTCTTCAGATGGTCGATGACGGTCTTGCGGTGGGCGGCATCGGGATGCAGCGGATTGGGGTAGAAGCCGAGGCCCGAGATCGACAGCTCGTTTTCCGTCAGTGCGGCCGCGATTTCCTTCGCCTTCGAGGCCGAGGTCGAGGCGGCGTCGATATGGCTGGTGCCGGCATAGCGCCGGGCGGCGCCGGAGGATTTCGGCCAGCAGGCGATCTCCAGCGCCTCGAAGCCGGCAGAACTTGCCCAGTCGGCGACATCGGCGAGGGGGGTATCGGCAAACGGTGCGGTGAGCAGTCCGAGCTTCATATTGCTCTCCCCTGGTCGTGGCGACCTACTATGCCGATTGTGCGGTCCGCTTCAACCGTGCGACTGGTCGGCAATGCGCAAAGCTGTCTGACGAATGCCATCGGATCGTCGTAGAGCAGGCCGTCGAGACCGGCTGTGACAGCCGTGCGGAAATCGTTGATGGCGATCCAGTCCGCCAGGCTATTTCCTGCGGGCCAGCGCAGTCGTAAAACGGTTTTTGGACCCGGGGAAGGAAGCCGGCTAAGCAGTGCCGGGCCGATTGCTTCGAGAGCTGCGACAGCAGCCTTCACCGGTTCGCCCATACGACCCATTGCTCCTGGTCGATCAGGGCGCCGGTCATCGGCCCGGAGGCGTCGGAGAGCAGGAAGACGGCGAGGTTCGCCACCTCGTCGGCCGCCAGCAGGCGCCCGAAAGGCTGCGATGCGTTGGCGGCGTCGATCCAGCCCGGGCCGTGCCCGAGCGTCTCGGCCTGCATGATGCGCTCGGCCGGGGTGTCGGTCCAGCCGACATTGATGCCGTTGACGCGGATGCGGTCGAAACGGTGCGCGTTCGCGGCGTTGCGGGTCAGCGTAGCGAGCGCGCCCTTGGTGGCGGAATAGACGGCGAGTTCGGGCGAGCCGCAA
>NZ_RZSX01001009.1:0-2096 GCF_004023105.1 Mesorhizobium sp. M5C.F.Ca.IN.020.32.2.1
TTCGACGAGATCGCGGTCGAAGAGGCGATCCGGCTGAAAGAGGCCGGCAAGGCGGAAGAGATCATCGTTGTCTCGATCGGGCCGCAGCAGGCGCAGGAGACCTTGCGCACCGCCCTCGCCATGGGCGCCGACCGCGCCGTCCTGGTCAAGACCGACGAGCAGACGGAGCCGCTGGGTGTCGCCAAGGTGCTGAAGGGCGTGGTCGAGGCGGAAAAGCCCGGTCTCGTCATTCTCGGCAAGCAGGCGATCGACGACGATTCGAACCAGACCGGCCAGATGTTGGCCGCACTTCTCGGCTGGGCGCAAGGCACTTTTGCTTCCAAGGTCGTTATCGATGGCGACAAGGCCAAGGTGACGCGCGAGGTCGACGGCGGCCTGCAGACGGTGGAGCTGAAGATGCCGGCGATTGTCACCGCGGATCTTCGCCTCAACCAGCCGCGCTATGCCTCGCTGCCCAACATCATGAAAGCCAAGAAGAAGCCGCTCGACGAGAAGAGCCCGGCCGACTACGGCGCCGACGTCAAGCCGCGGCTGAAGGTGATCAAGACCGAGGAGCCGGGCGGCCGCAAGGCGGGCGTCAAGGTCAAGAGCGTCGCCGAACTGGTCGACAAGCTCAAGAACGAAGCCGGCGTGCTGTAAGCGATCGGGAAAGGAACAAGAACAATGGCTATTCTCCTCATCGCAGAACACGACAATGCGACCCTTTCCGACCAGACCGCCAAGGCGCTTTCGGCGGCACTGCAGATCGGCTCGGACGTGAATGTGCTGGTCGCCGGCAAGGGCGCAAACGGCGCTGCCGGTGCTGCCGCCAAGCTCAAGGGCGTGAGCAAGGTGCTGCTCGCCGAAGCCGACGAACTCACCGAGCGCCTCGCCGAGCCGCTGGCCGCACTCGTCGTCGGCATAGCCGATGCCTATGACACGATCATCGCGCCGGCGACCTCGTCGGGCAAGAATGTCGCGCCGCGTGTGGCAGCCCTGCTCGATGTCGCGCAGGTATCGGAGATCATCGAAGTTGTATCGCCCGACACCTTCAAGCGGCCGATCTATGCCGGCAACGCCATCCAGACGGTGCAGTCGAGCGACGCCAAGAAGGTCATCACCGTGCGCACCGCCTCCTTCCAGGCCGCACCCGAGGGCGGTTCCGCCCCGGTCGAGACGGTTCAGGCGGCGGCCAATCCCGGCCTGTCGAGCTTCGTCGAGAACAAGCTTTCCGAGACCGATCGTCCGGAGCTGACTTCGGCCAAGATCATCATCTCGGGCGGCCGCGCGCTGGGCTCCTCGGAAAAGTTCCAGGAAGTCATCCTGCCGATCGCCGACAAGCTCGGTGCGGCCGTCGGCGCCTCGCGTGCCGCAGTCGATGCCGGCTATGCACCGAACGACTGGCAGGTCGGCCAGACCGGCAAGGTGGTCGCACCCGATCTCTACATCGCCGTCGGCATCTCCGGCGCCATCCAGCATCTTGCCGGCATGAAGGATTCGAAGGTCATCGTCGCCATCAACAAGGACGAGGAAGCGCCGATCTTCCAGGTCGCCGATTACGGCCTCGTCGGCGATCTCTTCGTCATTCTGCCGGAACTGCAAAAGGCGCTTTGATCTGCCAAATCTAATCACCGGCACGATGGTAACGATCCATGAAGCAATACGTTTTGACGGTCTCGTGCCCGGCCGCACGGGGAATCTTTGCTGCGATCTCGAGCCTCCTCTCAGCTCAAGGCTGCAACATTGTCGACAGCTCGCAGTTCGATGACCTTGATACAGGTAAGTTCTTCATGCGCGTCTCCTTTATCAGCGAGGAGGGAGCCGAACGGAAGGCAATTGAAGAGGGCTTCCACCCCATTGCGGACGAGTTCTGCATGTCATGGAATTTGCATGACGGCACGCATCGCATGAAGGTTTTATTGATGGTTTCGAACTTCGGACACTGTCTGAACGATCTCCTCTACCGATGGCAGATCGGAGCCCTGCCGATCGATATCGTCGGCGTTGTCTCCAACCACCTGACTTATCAGAAAGGTGGTCGTGAATCATGATATTCCTTTCCACCACATCAAGGTCACGAAGGAAAACAAGCCGCAGGCCGAAGCCCAGCTGATGCA
>NZ_RZSX01000100.1:0-11043 GCF_004023105.1 Mesorhizobium sp. M5C.F.Ca.IN.020.32.2.1
CTCCAATATTCGGTCGATCTCTACAAGGGGCTGGAAGCCGAAACCGGGCTGGCCACCGGCTGGAAGATGACCGGGTGCCTCAGGCTCGCTACCAATGCCGACCGCTGGATCGAGTATAAGAGGCTGGCGACGACGGCGAAAAGCTTCGGCATGGATATGCAGTTGCTGTCACCGGCCGAGGTCAAGACAATGTGGCCGCTGCTGGAGGCCGGCGATCTCGTCGGCGCCAGCTGGCTGCCGACCGACGGGCAGGCAAGCCCTTCCGACATCACGCAATCGCTGGCCAAAGGCGCGCGCATGCATGGCGCCAGACTGTTCGAGGATGTCCGCGTTACCGCCTTCGACATGAAGGATGGCCGCATCACCGCGGTAAAGACCAACAAGGGCGATATCGCCTGCGGCAAGGTGGTGAACTGTGCCGGGCAATGGGCGCGGCAGGTAGGCGCCCTTGCCGGCATCAACGTGCCGCTGCAGCCGGTGAAGCACCAGTACATCGTCACCGAAAGAATAGACGGGTTGGCGACCGATGCGCCGACGATCCGCGACCCCGACCGCCGCATTTATTTCAAGGAGGAGGTCGGCGGGCTGGTGATGGGCGGCTATGAGCCGAACCCGCAAGGCTGGACGACCGATCTTCCCGGCGGTGATGTCCCTGATGACTGGGAGTTCCGGCTGTTCGACGACGATTACGATCATTTCGAGCAGCATATGAACCAAGCGATCGCGCGGGTTCCGGCGCTCGAAACCGTCGGCGTCAAGCAGATGATCAACGGGCCGGAGAGTTTCACGCCGGACGGCAATTTCATTCTCGGCGTGGCACCCGAATGCGCCAACATGTTCGTCGGCGCCGGCTTCAACGCTTTCGGGATCGCGGCGGGCGGCGGTGCTGGCTGGGTGCTGGCGCAATGGGTGGTCGACGGCGAGGCGCCGCTCGATCTGTGGGTGGTCGATATCAGACGCTTTTCCGACCTGCACCGCAACCGGCCATGGGTCCGCGACCGCACGCTGGAAGCCTATGGCAAGCACTATACGATCGGCTTCCCGCATGAGGAGTATGTCACGGGCCGGCCACGGATCGTTTCGCCGCTCTATGAACGGCTACAAAAGCAGCGCGCCGTGTTCGGCTCCAAACTCGGTTGGGAGCGGCCGAACTGGTTTGCGCCGGAAGGCGTCGAGCCGAAGGACATCTATTCGATGGGCCGGCAGAACTGGTTCGCTCCGGTCGGCGACGAACACCGGCACGTGCGCGAGCACGTCGGTATCTTCGACCAGTCGTCCTTCGCCAAATTCGAACTGAGCGGCGCCGACGCGCTGAAGGCGCTCGACTGGATCTGCGCCAACGATGTCGCCAAGCCGGTCGGCCGGCTGACCTACACGCAGCTTCTCAACACGCGCGGCGGTATCGAGGCCGATCTGACCGTGGCTCGGCTCGGCGAAGAACGATTCTACGTCGTCACCGGCACCGGTTTTAGGACTCATGACTTCTCGTGGATCGGCGACCATGTCGGCAAGGAGCTCGACGTGACGCTCACCGATGTCACCGAGGATTTCGGCACGCTGTCGCTGATGGGGCCGCGCGCCCGCGACGTGCTGGCTGCGGTGACCGGTGCGGACGTGTCGAACACCGCTTTTCCGTTCGGACATGTGCGGGAAATCTCCATCGCCGGCCACACAGTTCGGGCGCTGCGCGTCACCTATGTCGGCGAGCTCGGCTGGGAGCTGCATGTGCCGATCGCGGCGGCGGGCGAAATCTTCGACGCGCTGATGGCGGCGGGCGAGGAGCACAGCATCCGCCCGGTCGGCTACCGGGCCCTGGAATCGCTGCGGCTGGAAAAAGGCTACCGCGCCTGGGGCTCCGACATCACGCCCAATGACACGCCGCAGGAGGCCGGCCTCGGCTGGGCGGTGAAACTCAGAAAGAACACGGATTTCCTTGGCAGGCGGGCTCTGGAAAGCATCAGCGGCGGCACACCGAAGAAACGCTTTGCCGGCTTCACGGTCGCAGATTGCGAGATCGTGCTGCTCGGGCGCGAAACGATCCTGCGCAATAACGAGCCGGTCGGCTACCTGACCAGCGGCGGCTATGGCTACACGGTCGGCAAGAACATCGGCTACGGCTATGTGCGCAACGCCGATGGCGTCAGCGACGATTTCCTCACCTCCGGCGACTACGAGCTGGTGGTGGCGATGGAGCGGACGCCGGCAAAAATCCATATCGAGCCGCTTTACGACCCGGCGGGAGCAAGAATCAGAGCCTAGATCAGCTCACGCGCAGAACGAGGCCGCGGCTCGGCACGGTGTCCGCCTCGCCCGGCACGGAGACATAGGGCGACGTCTCCTCGGCACGCGTGACGACGCGCTTCGTCTCGAGGTCGGCGATCCGCGCGGCAAAACCGGCGCCGTCGATCGCCGCATTGGCGATCAAATGGTCCTCGTCAAGGATCAGCGGCCCTTGCACCGCCAGCTCGATCTCCTCGCCGTCCTTCTCGAATTCCCAGCGGTAGAGGATGCCGCTGGAGAAGCGGAAGCGGAGCCGGAAAGCGCTATACCGAAGAAATGCTGGCGCTGGTCAACGGCTAGAGCGGGACGAGATTAGTTTCGGTCATAGCCGGAGTTTTTGAAGTAGTGTGAGCACTCGGCGGATGTGATGGGTTGAGAATTTGGCCGATCGCGTCGCAGACGGTTTGGACGGTGCGGCTTGCTGCCTTTCTCAGCCAGTGCTTGAGTTTTGAGAAGAGCTGTTCGATCGGATTGAGATCGGGCGAGTATTTCGGCAGGAAGAAGAGCCTTGCGCCGGCGGCGCGTATGGCGCGACGCACCGCCTTGCCTTTGTGCGAGCCGAGATTGTCCATGATGACTATATCCCCCGGCTGGAGGGTCGGCGCGAGAACCTTCTCGACGTAGAGGAGAAATCTCTCGCCGTTGATCGGTCCGTCGATCAACCAAGGCGCGTCGACGCGATCGCGGCGCAGCGCGGCCAGGAAGGTCATGGTCTTCCAGTGATGGGGTGGACGCCCCCCGACGGCATCGATGTGCCAGAGTGGAGGTGTTTCTTGCCACTCAGAGGAGGCGCCCATGACGGAAGTTAGCACCATCGGCCTGGATCTGGCCAAAAATGTCTTTCAGGCACACGGAGCGAGCGCTGCGGGAGAGGTCTTATTCCGCAGGAAGCTACGACGCGACCAGGTGCTGGGCTTCTTCGCAGCTCAGCCGCCTTGCCTTGTCGCGATGGAAGCATGCCCCGGCGCCCATTATTGGGGCCGGGAGATCGGGAAGCTCGGCCACACGGTCCGGCTCATCGCGCCGGCCTATGTGAAGCCTTTCGTCAAGCGTCAGAAGAATGATGCCGCCGATGCAGAAGCGATCTGCGAAGCGGCGCAACGCCCGACGATGCGCTTTGTGGCCGTGAAGAGCGAGGCCAAGCAGGCCTCAGCCGTGATCTTCCGGACTCGCGATATTCTGGTCGGCCAACGTACTCAGCTCATCAACGCGATCCGCGGCCATCTTTCCGAATACGGTCTGATCGCGCCGCGGGGTCCTTTCCATGTCGGGCGCCTCATCGCACACATCGAGGACCCCGCATCGAGCGTACCGGAGGCCGCTCGCTCCTGCCTTGCTCTCCTCGTTGAGGGGGTGCGTCATTTGCAAGAGCAGATCGGCAAGTTAGATGCGGAGATCTCTGCTCGCGCCAAGGCTGACGAGATGACCCAACGTCTGATGACTGTGCCTGGGATCGGCCCCCTGATCGCCACTGCCATTGAAGCTCTTGCGCCGCCGGCGGAGACGTTCCGATCGGGTCGTGACTTCGCTGCCTGGGTCGGATTAACACCGGTGCAGCGCTCGACGGGCGGCAAGGAAAGGCTGGGCCGAACATCCAGGATGGGAGAGCGAACCCTGCGACGGCTTCTTATTATCGCAGCGAGCGCCGTGATCCGCTGGGCCAAGCGCAAAGGGGTGCCTAAAGGATCCTGGCTCGGGCGGATGCTCGAGCGTAAGCCGCCGATGCTGGTGATCGTCGCACTGGCGAACAAGAATGCCCGTATCGCGTGGGCGCTATTGACGAAGGGAGAAAGTTACCGGGCTCCGGCCGTACCTGCTTGAGCAGGACGGACTTGAGGCCGTTGGCGGCGTGAGGAGGTCAAAGGACAGGTATGGCGCAACGTCGGTGAGGCGGGATCAGGAGAACCAGGCGCATGGGGAGCGCTTCGAGCGCGACGGGCCCGCGGCCATGACGAGCCGCAACAGAGGCCGGACACATGGCAGCACCCGATCACGCGCAGCAGACTGCACCAAAGATTCTTCTTGCGTTTGAGGGGGCGTCCACACATGGCCGTGCGGCACTTTCGCTTTGATCCGCTGTCCCACCGGCGCCCAGCCCCTTAGCGGCGACATGTTGGTCTTGGTCCAGGTCTCGTCAATGAAGACCAGGCGCGTGGGATCAATCCGGCCCCGATATTTCGTCCACTGCATCCGCCGTCGCGCGATATCGGGACGATCCTGCTCGACGGCGATCAGCGTCTTTTTTTGTGACTGAGCTTCTCGGCATGCACGAATTCCCACACCGAACGGTAGTCGACCTTCAGGCCACGCTCGCCAAGTTCGGCCACAAGGCCGCGCAAGGTGAAGTCCCTGTCGTGACAGCGTTCGATCAGCCAGTCGCGCCACGCTCCCGAGAGCTTCTTCGGTTTGTAGCCGCCGACCTGGCGAGGCGCAGCACTGCCAGTCTCTTCGACACGCTTAAGCCACTCAATGGCCGCGCTATAGCTAACGCCAAATCGAGCCGCCGCCGCACGTCGCGAGAGCCCATCGGTCTTGACCGCGGCTACAACCCGCTCGCGAAGGTCCATCGAATATCCTGCCATCCAAACTGGCCTCCTCCCAGCATGAATGTTGAATCAGAACTGCGATGATTTGGGAATCCCACGACTCTTACAAATCTCATCCCGCTCTAGGGTTACTGAGATAACACGCTATTCACTTTTCCTGAAACTTGTCTAGCGTTTCACCTGGATTCTACACGTTCGAGACTGTCTTTCTATGACGAGGGCACAATATGCAAATAAACGAAATCAAGGAGAAAAAGCAGAAGATTATCGAAAGGTTCGGCCCCTGGACGGCAGGTTCCATCCATCTGGCCGATCAAATTGACACGTTCGATGAGCCGCACTGGGACGCCCGATTGAGGCGCTTCGTGCAGATCGCTGCAGATCTTGCGGGGAAGCCGTTGGAGAAGCTTCGCGTTCTGGACCTGGCGTGTCTCGAGGGGCAATACGGGATCGAGTTCGCGCTCCATGGGGCCGATGTGCTCGCCATCGAGGGTCGGGAGGCGAACCTTGAGAAGGTGCACTTCGCTAAGGAAGTACTCTCCCTGGACAACCTCGAACTCGCCCTAAATGACGTGCGCAACCTCGACGAGGAGCGCCATGGTCGTTTCGATGTTGTTCTATGTTTGGGGATCCTTTACCACTTGGATGCTCCGGACGTCATGGACTTCGTAGAGAGAATCTCGAAGGTTTGCGGAAAGATATCAATAATCGATACCCATATCAGCCTCAGCGACGAAGCGTCGTACACTTGGAAGGGGAAGACCTACTGGGGCAGGTATGGCAAGGAACACGATACTGATGCGACCTCCGAGGAGAAGCTGGCAGCGCTCTGGAACTCGCTCGACAACCCGAAGGCCTTCCTCTTCACGCGTGCATCGCTCTGCAACCTACTCCGACACGTGGGCTTCACGTCCGTCTACGAGTGCTTGAACCCCTACGAGTATCATAATCCTAACTGGCCGCTGGCTGCAGAAGGGGACAGGCATGTCGTCTGGAGGGATCGCATCACCCTGGTTGCTATCAAAGGGCGGAGTCAGCCACTGCTCTCCTCGCCCATTACGGACGCATCGCCCGAGATCGATCGCCCCGAAAGGCCAGAGTATATCGAGCAGCTCCCGTGCATTACCGGAGTGTCGCGCAGAAGGTCGAGAGGTCTGCGGTCGCGATTGAGCAGGTTCCTGCCCGGCCCTGTGAAGGCAGTGCTGAGGAGGATAATCCAATGAAATGTCGGACAGACGCCGGCGTTGACGCACCTTCACCGACGGCTGCAAGCCGCCTGACTTCCCCGGAGGCGTAAAGGAGGTCGGCTCTTGGGCACTTTTGATACTGCTGGCGAAGTCGGAAATAAGCCCAGTTCGGGGGCAACATGTTGCTTGTAAACTCGGGCTGTCAATTGTCTAGCCGCGGCCAAATTGGCTTCGCCAGCAGTATCACTTTTGGTGTCATCGAGCGCACGGGAACCTTAACGAGGGGAATGGAAGAATGATCAGTTCACGCGCAGAACGAGGCCGCGGCTCGGCACTGTGTCCGCCTCGCCCGGCATGGAGACATAGGGCGACGTCTCCTCGGCACGTGTGACGACGCCCTTCGCATCGAGGTCGGCGATCCGCGCGGCAAAACCCGCATCCCACAGCGTGTTCTTGACCGTCAGCACGATTATCCCGCCCGGCCGGCAAATGCGGATCATTTCGTCGAGCCCCTCGGCGCCGACATGGCCCGAGGTGAAGACGCCGGCCAATATGATCCCGGCATAGGCATTATCGGCGAAAGGCAGCGGGCCGCCGAGCGCCAGGCAGTGAAGCGCCGAATAGACGCCCTTGCGCTCCGCTTTGGCCAGCATGCCCGCCGAGATGTCGAGTGCCTCGACCTGCGGATAGCCGGCGATCTTCAGCCACTCGCCGATGAGCCCGGTGCCGGCACCGGCATCGAGGAGCGGTGCCGCGCCGCGCGGCAAGTGGCGGGCAAGCAGGGCGAGGCAGATGGTCGGATGGCGATAACCGACCGCCGACATGTCGGCGTCGTAGGTGTCGGACCAGCGGTCGTAGAGCGTCGCCACTTCTTCAGGCCGCTTCGCTGCATAGGCCGCGGCGAGCGCGCCTTCATTTTTCCTGTCCGCCATCGCAGTCCCGTCCGCAAAATCAAAGTGCAGCAGCGTCCTTCCGCGTCCGACAGGACCGTGCGGCGCTGGAGTGAATCGCATGCCGCTGATGATAGCCAAACGGCGAAATTTGTGGAACCGTCGTGGCCACAAATAAAGACGCAAAGAGGGCGGAAGCGATGGTGGACGAGGAAGCACGTGCGGCGCTTGCAGCCATTCCGGGGCTGGCCGGTTACGAGGGACCCTTGGAGCGGCTTGGCGGTCTCACCAACCTCGTCTTCAGGGCTGGAGATGTCTGCCTGCGGATTCCCGGCAAAGGCACCGAGGAGTATATCAACCGCGCCAACGAGGCGGTGGCGGCGCGGGAAGCCGCCAAGGCCGGCGTCAGCCCCGAGCTGCTGCATGTCGACGGCGAAACAGGTGTGATGGTGACGCGCTTCATCGCCGGCGCCGAGACGATGTCGCCGGAAAAATTCAAGACCCGGCCGGGCAGTCCGGCGCGCGCCGGCAAGGCCTTCCGCAGATTGCATACCTCCGGCGCGGTGTTTCCCTTCCGCTTCGAGCTGTTTGCGATGATCGACGACTATCTGAAGGTGTTGTCGACCAAGGACGTCGCCCTGCCTGCCGGGTACCACGACGTCGTTATCGAGGCGGAAACCGTGCGCTCGGCGCTTGCCGCGCATCCCCTGCCTCTCGTCGCCTGCCACTGCGATCCGCTGTGCGAAAACTTCCTCGATACGGGCAACAGGATGTGGATCGTCGACTGGGAATATTCCGGCATGAACGACCCGCTTTGGGATCTCGGCGACCTCAGCGTCGAAGGACAGTTTGATACGGCGCAGGAGGAAGAGATGATGCACGCCTATTTCGGTGGCGAGCCAACGCCGGCGGAGCGCGGCCGGATCGTCATCTACAAGGCGATGTGCGATCTCTTGTGGACGCTGTGGGGGCTGATCCAGCTTGCCAACAGCAATCCGGTTGACGATTTCCGCGCCTATGCCGACGGTCGCTTTTCGCGCTGCAGGGCGCTGATGGAGACGACCGACTTCTCAAGGCATCTGGCGGCGGTGCGCGTGGGTAGGCGCCAGAAATCTGGAACCTTAAAGCACGCCAAGTGATGGGATTCACGCGGTGTGCTTTAAGTAATTTTTTTATGCATGTCGTTGCCCCAAAATCGCTGCGCACTTTTGGGCGCATTAGTTGACGCCTTTCGGCACGTTTTCCGGCGGCACAGTGTCAACCACTTTCTGGCGATGGAAGATGAACAGGCCGGCCAGCACGATAATGCCCGAGCCGATCAGGATGCGCGGGCCGGGCATGTCGCCGAAGAAGGCCAGCCCGAAGATGACGGCCCACAGCAGCAGGCTGTAATGCAGCGGCGCCAGCGTCGAGGCGGGCGCCAGCTTCAGCGCCCTGGTGATCATCAGATGCGCACCGCAGGAGACGATGCCAAGAAGCAGCATGGCGCCGAAATCGAGCGAGGACGGCGTCTGCCAGTTGCCGATGGTGAGAAACCCGCCGACCAGCAATGTGCCGATGGTTTGCCAGGTAACGAGCGAGGTGTCGCTGGTGCCGCGCAACCGCCGGTTGAGGATGATGGCGAAGGCGAATGAAATGCTACCGGCCAGCGCGAAGGTCGACGACAGCGAAAACGCGGCCGAGGACGGTTTGAGCATTATCAGCACGCCGCAGAAGCCGACCAGGATCGCCATCCAGCGGCGCCAGCCGACCTTTTCACCGAGCAACAGGTGCGACAGCGCCGCCACGTAGATCGGTCCGGCCATGTAGAAGCTCATGACGTCGGCGAGCGGCAGATAGACGACGGCGGCGTAGAACAGCGCCGTGTCGAGGGTCGTCATGACGACGCGCAAGACCTGCAGTTCCAGGCGCTCCATGCGGAACAGCCTGGCCGTACCTTGACGCGCGATCATCGGGCCGAGCACGAAAAAAGCGCCGATGGAACGGATCAGGATGACCTGGCCGACGGAAAAGCTGGCGACCAGCCATTTGCCCATCGCATCGTTCAACGCAAACAGGAAATCGCCGGCCAGCATCAGCAGAATGCCGGCCAAAAGCACGTTCCTGATCGTCGAATTCTGGGCTGGTGGCTGTGCCATGCCGATATCGCTTCCTCCCGCATGAAAGCTCGGTAAGCAGCGTCGTAGACGCAAGCAGCCGCTTTGACGAGCGGAAATCGGGAACCCCGGCCGGACCAGCGACTGGAAATCGGCTGGGCCTGTACGGAAGATCGGAACGGCTTACTTTGGCCGTGGCCGAACGATGACCGGACGATAGATCACCGGCCGGTCCCAGGGATCGAACACCGACACACTTCTCAGCTCAGCGCGGCGCGCCAGATCGATGCGCTGCAGACATTCGGCGAAGGCATCATTCTTCCTGACGAAGCCATAGGACCGGCATTTCGCCTCGTCCGCGGCACGACGGTCTTCGGCCGTCATGCAACCTGCACAGGTCGCCGCCAACGCGACCACCATCGCCGTCTTGTGCCACATCGTGTCCTCCTCACCATAAAAGTGGAGACTGACTGTAGACTTAAGATCAGGACCTATCAATCTGATCGACGTGTGCGGCCTGATGCAGGCTCAACATCTTATCGGGCCTGCCAATTATTGGTCGTGAAGTGGGCGGCGATGCCTGCGGTTCACTGTTCCCGGCCGTCCGGCGATCGAAAGCCGCGTTTCCTGCCTGGCCCGCTCGGCCACCACCTTGCCCCTGGCGATGACGCAGAGGCGCTCGGGGCGCAGGCGCAAGGCCTCGACCGGATCGCCGGCATCGAGCACGACGAGGCTGGCGCGCTTGCCGACCGCCAGGCCGAGATGGTCGAGGCCCATGATGGCGGCGTTGACGTTGGTGACCATGTCGAAGCAGCGCGCCATGTCGGCCGGGCTCGACATCTGGGCGACGTGAAGGCCCATGAAGGCGACGTCGAGCATGTCGGCGGTGCCCAGCGAATACCAGGGGTCGAGCACGCAATCCTGTCCCCAGCCGACGCGGATGCCGTGGGCAAGCATTTCCTTGACCCGCGTCAGGCCGCGGCGTTTGGGGAATGTGTCGTGGCGGCCCTGCAGCATGATGTTGATCAGCGGATTGGGGATCGCCGAGATGCCTGCCTCGGCGATCAGCGGCAACAGCTTCGAGACATAGTAATTGTCCATCGAGTGCATCGAAGTGAGATGCGAGCCGGCGACCCTGCCCTGCAAGCCGAGGCGTTGCGTCTCATAAGCCAGTTGTTCGATATGGCGCGACAGCGGATCATCGGTCTCGTCGCAATGCAGGTCGACCATCAGGCCGCGCTTTGCCGCGATTTCGCAAAGTTCCGTCACCGAACGCGTGCCATCGGCCATGGTGCGCTCGAAATGTGGAATGCCGCCGACGATGTCGACACCCATGTCGAGCGCCCGGATGGTGTTATCGCGCGCCGTCGGCGAGCGATAAAACCCATCCTGCGGGAAGGCGACCAGTTGCAGGTCGATATAGGGCGCGACCGTCTTCTTCACATCGAGCAGGGCTTCGACCGCCAGCAGCCTGGTATCGCAGACATCGACATGGGTGCGGATGGCGAGCAGGCCCATGGACACCGCCCAGTCGCAATAGGCGAGCGCGCGCTCGCGCACCGCTTCGTGCGTCAACAGCGGCTTCAGTTCGCCCCACAGCGAAATGCCTTCCAGCAGTGTGCCCGACGCGTTGATGCGCGGGATGCCCAGCGAGAGCGTCGCGTCCATGTGAAAATGCGGATCGACGAAAGCCGGCGAGACCAGATTGCCATGGGCGTCGATCGCCGTGCCCGCGGTAACGTTCAGCTCGGGCTCGATGGCCGCGATCGTCTCGCCGATGATGCCGATATCGGCGATCGTGCCGTCGGGCAGCATGCCGCCGCGGACGATAAGATCAAAAGTCATCTGTCGTCATCCCTTTGAAGAAGCCGACCTATTCCGGCACATACCTTACCGCACCCCTGGCAGCACTGGTCGCCATTGACGCATAGGCGCGCAAAGCCATCGTCACCTTGCGCTTGCGCTTTTCCTCTGGCTTCCAGGCGGCGGCTCCCTTGGCCTCCATCGCTGCGCGGCGGGCGGCCAGTTCGGCATCGTCGACGGC
>NZ_RZSX01001010.1:0-2093 GCF_004023105.1 Mesorhizobium sp. M5C.F.Ca.IN.020.32.2.1
CCTCGTCACCTGTCTCCAATATCGCAATCGCGTTTCCCGAGGTCAGGGCACGCCGGGCCACCCTGTCGCCCAATGTCTTCAGGCCGGTGAAGCGTTGGCCGTACCGCTCGGCAATCAATTCCTCGGCGGCAATGTTGCGCTCATGTTTTGCGGAAGCCGCCTCGCTGGAAAGGGGCCGCATGGCGCTGATCGTTGCACGACGGATGCGGTTTATGCCGGCAACGGCGTAGATGATCGCGCCAAGGAATGGCGACAGGAACATCACGCCGACCCAACCTGTGGCGGCGCGGACGTCTTCCTTCGTCATTATGGCGTGGACGATGCCGATTGCCGCCATCACCACCGGAATCATCGCGAGGATCTGGGGCCAATGAGTCATTAAGGTCTGCAACATCGCCAGGACTATCCAGCGAGCGGTTGCAGAACGCAATGCAGCTCATTCCCGGCGTTGCTCCTCGGCGCCTCCGCCATAGACCATTATCAGATCGGCGGAACGGCAGTAGCGCACGTTTCCCGCAGCTGCACTCGGCTCTGACGAGCATGTTGTGCCGGGTCGCCTTGCCCAGCGTGTCGATCGGATCATGCGCCATGGAGGATTCGCAGTTTCGTGTGCCGGCTACATCAACCGATTTGCGACTTCTCCCAAATTTCTCGTGAAGCGTTGGGGATAACCGCACTGAGCCCATTTGCGGCGGAATCGGTGTCCATTACCGTTCCGTTAACAAATGGATGATTAGATCTTGGTGGGGGATCAGCGAAAATGTTGCGAGAACGAGGAGCCCATCAATGGCTGCGATTGCCCTTCCTGGCGATTGGACCGGACAGTACAAAGGATCGGAGCTGAACCTCTCAGGTTTCAAGCTCTCCTTTTCCGACGAGTTCAACACGCTTGACGTCGTGCCGAACAACGGCACCGGCAAATGGTTCGCGCCGGTACACGCCCCCTATGGGGCCGCCACGTTCATGTCGCCGGTGGGGGCAACGAATCCGTTCTCCGTCTCTGACGGGCAGCTGACCATTACCATGAAGCAGGTGGACGGCGTCTGGCAGTCGGGAACGATGCAAACGGTTAACAGCACCGGCCGGGGTTTCGCGCAAGAGTACGGGTACTTCGAGATGCGCGCGGCCTTTCACGGCGGGGCGGGAGCCTGGCCGGCTTTCTGGATGCTGTCGCCCGATCAGACTGTGCCACGCGTCGAGGTCGACATCGTTGAAGCGTATGGGGGCGATCCCGATGGTCATCACCAGGCGGTGCACTTGAGCAATAAGGAAGGCCACGCTTGGAAAGGCAACTATACGGGCCTCGCCAGTACGATGTTCGACGGGACGTTTCACACCTACGGCGCGAGGATCACGACGGACTGGATCACCGTGTACTATGACGGCAAGGAGCTGAGCCGCTTTCCAATGAGCGAGTCCTTCCGCACGCCGCTCTATATGTTGGCCTCGCTTGCCATGAATCCCCTTGAAGTCGAGCGGGCGTCCGGCACCTACAAGATGGTCATCGATTACGTGCGCGCCTATGCCGCGCCGGACGTGATGGAGCAGCACCTGACCGGGACGGATGCGGCGGATATCCTGAACGGCGGCAGCTTTGACGACGTTCTGGACGGCGGAGCCGGTGCTGACAAAATGTCCGGCGGTTTGGGCAACGACACCTACCGCGTCGACAACGCATTCGACGTAGTCATCGAGGCTGAGGGCGCCGGCATCGATGTGGTCATCACCTCGATGACTTATTCGCTGTCCGGCCAGCAAATAGAGCAGCTCACACTCACCGGCGTTGCCGACATCGACGCGATGGGTAACGAACTCGACAACACGCTGGTCGGCAACGCTGGCAGCAACCTGCTCGACGGCGGGGTCGGAATCGACAAGATGGAGGGCGGCGCGGGCGACGATACCTACTATGTCGACAATGCGCTCGACCGCGTGGTCGAGGGCGATGCGGCGGGCAACGATTCGGTGTTCAGCTCGAGCACCTATTCACTGCCATCCTATGTCGAAAATCTGACCCTCATCGGCCTTGGCGCTATCAATGGTCGCGGCAATTCTTCCGACAATGAGCTGACCGGGAACAATGGGAACAACAC
>NZ_RZSX01001011.1:0-2092 GCF_004023105.1 Mesorhizobium sp. M5C.F.Ca.IN.020.32.2.1
GTTCCGGCCATCAGTGCGGCGGCCATTAGCGTAGCTCCCGCCAGTCTAGAAAAATGCAGCATTGGTTTCCTCCCGTTGAACGATGGCGGCAAGCGCCGTTAAAGTCGGTACGCCTTTTTTGCGAGCGTATAGGCAAGTTCCTGCGCCAGCTCGTGCGCCTCGTCTTCGCGGAGCCGATGCTCGGCGACGAGACGCGCAAGAAAGGCGCAATCGACCCGACGCGCCACCTCGTGGCGAGCCGGGATGGATGGAAAGGCGCGGGTGTCGTCGTTGAAGCCGACGGTGTTGTAGAAGCCGGCCGTCTCGGTGGTCATCTCGCGAAACCGGCGCATGCCCTCAGGGCTGTCGTGGAACCACCAGGCCGGCCCGAGCTTCAGCGCCGGGTAGACGCCGGCGAGCGGCGCCAGTTCGCGCGCATAGCTGGTCTCGTCGAGCGTGAAGAGGATGATGGTGAGGTCGCGCTCCAGCCCGACGCAGTCGAGCAGCGGCCTCAGCGCCGTCACATAGTCGGTTCGGATCGGGATATCGAACCCCTTGTCCCTGCCGAACCTCTGGAAGACGGCAGGCGAATGATTGCGCCAGGAGCCGGGATGGATTTGCAGGACCAACCCATCGTCGCGGCTCATTTTGGCCATTTCGGTCAGCATCTGGGCACGAAACAGCTTTCGCTCGCGCTCGTCGTCCGAGCCCCGGCGGATGCGGTTGAACAGCTCCTGTGCGGCGGCATCCGACAGATTGGCGGTCTCCGCTGTCGGATGGCCGTGATCCGACGCGGTCGCGCCAAAACTTTTGAAGAAGGCCCTTCTCTGGCGATGCGCATCGAGATAGCCGGCCCAGGTGCCGGTGTCGCAGCCGGTGATGTCGCCGAGCCGATCGAGATTGGCCGAAAAGTCTTCGAAGTCGGGATCGACGACTGCATCCGGCCGGTAGGCGGTGACGACGCGGCCCTCCCAGCCGCTGTCGCGGATCATCTGGTGCCATCTGAGATCGTCGAGCGCGCCTTCGGTCGTCGCGATGACCTCGATGTTGAAGCGCTCGAACAGTGCTCGCGGGCGAAAATTCTCCCACTGCAGCAGCGTCGCAATTATATCGTAGTGGCGGTCGGCCGTCGCCGCGTTCAGCGGCTCTTCAATGCCGAACAGATGGGCAAGCACATGGTCGAACCACAGGCGCGTCGGCGTGCCGCGGAACAGATAATAGTGCTCGGCGAAGCGCCGCCAGATCGTCCTGCCGTCGGTCTCCACCGGTGAGCCGTCGAGCGTCGGCACACCAAGGTCCTCGAGCCGGACGCCCTGGCTGAACAGCATGCGGAAGATATAATGGTCCGGCACGATCAACAATTGCGCCGGATCGGGAAACGCCGCGTTGAGCGCATACCAGCGCGGATCGGTGTGACCATGCGGGCTGACGATCGGCAGGTCCTTCACCCCGGCATAAAGCTCGCGGGCAACCGAACGCGGACGCGCCTCCGCGGGAAACAGCAAATCCGGATCGGTCAATGCGGCCACGTCGTTCCTCCCAACCCGGTCATCGGTAGGATTGGAAAGAAATTATGTCAACATACAAAAAATACATTGTTGTATGATGACTTTTACGCAACGTCAGCCCATTGTGCGGGAAAGAAACGGATGTTACGCCGCATGCCGGCCAACCCCGGCACCAGCTCGATCAGACCCATCGCACGATGACAGACAGACGCCTTTCCAACACTACGCGGCAGGCATTGCCGGCCTGGGTCGCGGTCCCAGGATACGACCGCAACCGTGTCCTACCCGGCATCGTCCATCTCGGCGTCGGCGCATTCCACCGCGCCCATCAGGCAGTCTATGTCGACGATTGCCTGGCGGCGGGAGAGATGGATTGGGGCATTGTCGGCGTCTCGCTGCGCAGCACCGAGACACGCGACGCGCTGGCGCCGCAGGACGGGCTCTACACGCTGGCGGTCAGGAGCAGCGACAGCGAAAGCCTGCGCGTCGTAGGCTCGATCGTGTCGATGCTGGTGGCCCCGGAAAGTCCGGGTGCGGTGCTGGCCGCGCTGACTGACCCGCGCACCTCCATCGTCACGCTGACGATCACCGAAAAGGCCTATCTC
>NZ_RZSX01001012.1:0-2089 GCF_004023105.1 Mesorhizobium sp. M5C.F.Ca.IN.020.32.2.1
GAGGCGAAATAAACCGAGACGGCCGTGGCGCCGGCCACAATCAGCGAGATCCAGCCGGCGAGAACCAGCCACTCGCGCTTTGGCGGCGTGATGTGGGGAACTTCGATGATCGCCCAGCGATTGTCGTGCAGGCGTACCGACGCAAGCTGACCGGGCTCTCCAGCTTTGTCGTTGACGACGGCCAGGACGTCGAGACCCCGGCGGCGCAGGATGTCGTTGAGCATCGCCGTTTCGTCCCGGTCCACCCTGCCGCCGGCCGGATGGTCGCTCAGTTGCACCGGCAGCACATCTGGAATCTGGCTGGGCAGAAGCCGCACTACGAGTTCCATCTGTTGGGCAACCCAGGGCATGATCAGTTCCGGTGGTGGCCCCCCGCCACGCACGCTGATGACGGCGGCCGTCGCCAGGCCGACCACACCGACGATCGAAGCGACCAGCAGCAGGATGAGGCGGCGGCGCAGTGAGGTCACGCGTGGTTCTCCGCCGTCTCGACCCTCGCGGTGAGCTGGTAGCCCCCATTGCGCACCGTCTTGAACAGCGGCCCATCGCCGGCGTCGGCGAATTTACGCCGCAGCCGGCTCATCAACACGTCGACCGAGCGTTCGAGCGGGTCGCGCTCGCGGCCCTGCGTCAGGTCGAGCAGCTGGTCGCGCGTCAACAGTCGGCCGGGACGGTCAAGAAACACCTGCAAAAGATCGAACTCGGCGCCGGTGAGGTCGATGGCCACGCCTTGCGGATCCGTCACCTTGCGGGTGTCCGGCTCCAGCCTGTAGCTGGCAAACTGATAGACGCGCATGCGAGGGGGAGCAGCCTCTTCCGGCGCCGAGCGACGCAGCACGGCGCGGATGCGGGCGGTGAGCTCGCGCGGATTGAATGGCTTGCCGAGATAGTCGTCGGCGCCGAGCTCCAGCCCGATGATGCGGTCGACATCCTCCTTGAGCGCGGTCAGCAGGATCACCGGGGTATGCGGTTTGCGGTCACGCAGGCTCCGGCAGATATCGAGCCCCGAACCATCGGGCAGCATGACGTCGAGCACGATCAGGTCGAACTGGCCGGTGGCAAGTCTGTGCTCGCATTCGCGCCGATCCGCCGCCGCCGAGACGCGAAATCCCTGGCCGTCGAGATAGCGCCCGAGCAGCGTCCTGATCTCGCGATCATCGTCGACGACGAGAATATGGGGTTGTGACTGCATTTGCATGCCCTTGCTTGCTCTTGATTATAGGGAGAGCCGCGCCTGAAAGGCATGGAAATTTGCAACCAATTGTTTCCGGCCCGGGCGCGGAAACATTCGGAAACAAATCTCCTTCTTCCGGAAACCTTCGGCAACACGCCGAAGCGAAGCGGAAAAAGTCGCCTCCTATCCTCCTGCCGTCCGAAGCATGAGAGAAAGGAACACCATCATGCAAAGCAGATTTCTTGCGCTCGGCCTGTTTTCGCTTGCCGCCATCCATCCCGTGCTGGCGGCGCAGCCCGACCCCGCCGCCGCGCCCGGCGACGAACCGCCGGCGATGGCCCGGCAGGACGATGCGGACCATGGCCCGATGCCCTGGCCCGGCCGGCGCGGGCCGATGCGGCATGGACCGGACTGTTTTGGTCCCGGCCGCATGGGGCCGCCGCCGGAAATGCTCGCCGCCCGGCTTTCCGCGCTTGAGACCCGCATCGGCATCAGGACGGAGCAGCTCGACGCTTGGCGGGGCTATACCAGCGCGCTGCAGGCGATGCTGGCGCGGCCCGATCATGGCCCGGATGGCGCCGACGCGGAAGCGCCCGGCGCCAAGGCGCCGCGCGCCTTCGCTGTCCAGGAAAGACTGGCAGACGATCTAACCCAACGTGCCGCCTCGGCAGCAAAGCTGAAGGAGACGATTGCCGCGCTTCGCGTCGAGCTGACGCCCGAACAGCTCGAAATCCTTGCTTCGGCGGACAGACCTCATGGACCACCCCAAGGCCCATGGGACAATCCGCCGGATGATGCAGCCGGCCCCGAAGGCCTGCCCGATTCTGGCAGGCCGCTTCCGCCACCCCTGCCCCGGACGGGCGGGCAACTCTGACCGGCTGCACCGGCCGGCCCGATCGCGGGGTAGGCCAAACG
>NZ_RZSX01001013.1:0-2082 GCF_004023105.1 Mesorhizobium sp. M5C.F.Ca.IN.020.32.2.1
GCTGCGGCCCCAGCCGGGGGTGAACGATGCGACCTGAAAATCCTCGTCGAACAGATTGTACGCGGCAATTTCGAGTTCAAATCGTTTGTCGAAAGGTTCCCAGGTCAGGAAGGCATCCGTCGACCAGTAGGATTCGAGCTCAGTCCCCGCCGCATCGCCGGTGCGTGAGCCGACATAGGTTTCGGCCAGCGTGACCTTGATGTTGGACGGGTGAACCCAGGTCAGGCCAAACCGCGCGGACGTTTCGGGGACAAAGGGCAGCGGGCCGCCGAAGCCTGGACTTGTCGGATCTTCGTTCTCTGAATCGGCGTAGGCAAAGGTCGCGAACGCGCCGAAGCCGTTGCCGATCCAGACGTTGGCCGTGGCGCTGATCCGGTCGAGCCGGCCCTCGCTGAGATCGATTGTGGTGGCGGAAGCCGGAACGCCGATCGAAAGTTTCTCGAATTCCTGATGCTGGTAATCGACGGCCGTAAAAAGGCGGCTGTTCCACTCTGCGTCCCAGCGCGCGGCAAACGTGTCCGAAAAGCCGTCGACAGCTAGAGAATTCTGATTGGATTGCAGGCCGAGTATTCCGACCGGCGCCAAGGTCGCCGACGTTATGAACGAGCCTTCGCGCAGGAACCCGGCGCGTAGGTAATGGCCTTCGAAAGGCGTCCAGGCGACACCGAGGCGAGGCTCCAGGCGTTGTTCATCAATCGTGCCACCGTCGAGATAAGTGCCGAATAGGGCTCCCTCCACTTTGAGATTGGGGTTGAACTCGTAGACGGCGTCGAAATAGACGCGCCCAATGGCGACATCGACTGCCGTAGTGGATTCGGATATGATTGTGTCCGGGATAAAAGGAAACACGAAAGAAAGCGTTTCGTCTTTTGAGACTTCCAAAAGTCCGCCCTCACCTCCGTATCGGAGAGTCAAGTCACCGGTTCCGTAGATGTGATTGAATGCGGCGAGATAGGATTGCTGGCTGGTCTCACTCTCCAGAATGAATCCTGTTTCCCCGAAGCCGATTTCCTCCAAGCGGGTTCTGTTGCTTCGATCCGTAATGTCGGTCGCAAACAGCGCCGCGCTGGCAACGTTCTGGTAACCAAATGTATGGCTCCAGGCGACCCCGGCGTTGCCGGTTCGGGTGTCGCCGGAGTCGGCATACGTTCCTCCTAGCGGCAGAACGGTAGGGTCCAGCACTGTGCTTAGGTCGAACTCGAAGTCCTTGACATCGATATACGCCACCACCCGGTCATTCGGCGTCGGCTTCATGGCCATGTAGCCTGTGCCGGTGATCGACCGGTCATCGAGATCGAACTGGCCGGTCGCTGGATCATCGCCGCGACGCGTGTCGGTCTCCAAACCGTTGATCCTGCCGTAGAAGCTCCAGGGAAAGGGAGCTGCTTGATACCCTTGGGTTTCGATTTCGCTGTTCCAACCCAGATCGCCGTCATCGGCGACAAAACCCCCGCCGACGGTGGTTTCGATGAAAGGTCGCCGGAGGATGTTGGCGCTCCTCTGGCGGCCGGCCAGCATTTGCGGGTCGAGCATCAAGCCTTGGAAAAACGATGAGAAGCTGGTTGCATTAGGGCCCGGTTCCGTCGGCACGTCGCCGAAACGCAGATTGTTGACGAAGGGATTTAAGCTACCGGCAAGCGCCTGGTCGACATAGCCGGAGCCGGTGAAGGGATCGAAAACCGCGTCGCCGTAGTAGCGGCCCCAGGCGTTGAGATTGAGTAGCCGGAACGCGTCGTTCAACGTCGAGCCGGTGTCGCGATTGGCGCTGAGGGCGGCATAGTCGCCGCCGCGCGCTCTGGTGCGCTTCAGCGCTTCCTGTGCGCTGGCGATCGCCTTGTCGGCTTCGTACTCGTCGATTGCAACCGCCGTGCGGAAGGATGAAATCACCGGATCGTTCGGATCAAGGCGGTCGGCGTTTTCGATAGCCTGTTCGGCGGGTTCCAGCTCGCCGGCTTCGTAATAGGCGACGGCAAGCAGCAGCAATCCATTGGAATAGGCCGGATTGGCGGTCGTGCCGGCGAGCAGGTCGTCACGCGCTTTGTCCAGTTCGCCGGTCTGCAGATAGTAGCGGCCGCGCGCAAC
>NZ_RZSX01001014.1:0-2078 GCF_004023105.1 Mesorhizobium sp. M5C.F.Ca.IN.020.32.2.1
CTGGTTCAGCGTCTGCTCGCGTTCGTCGTTGCCGCCATCGCGGCGCCGGCCTCGGCGGCGGCAACGACGAACGCGAGCAGACGCTGAACCAGTTGCTGGTCGAAATGGACGGCTTCGAATCCAACGAAAGCATCATCCTGATCGCCGCCACCAACCGGCCGGACGTGCTCGACCCGGCGCTGCTCAGGCCCGGCCGTTTCGACCGCCAGGTGGTGGTGCCGAACCCCGACATCGTCGGCCGCGAGAAGATCCTGAAGGTGCATGTGCGCAACGTGCCGCTGGCGCCCAATGTCGACCTCAAGGTGATCGCACGCGGCACGCCGGGCTTTTCCGGCGCCGACCTGATGAACCTCGTCAACGAATCCGCCCTGATGGCGGCGCGGCGTAACAAGCGCCTTGTCACCATGGCCGAGTTCGAGGACGCCAAGGACAAGATCATGATGGGCGCCGAGCGCCGCTCGTCGGCGATGACCCAGGCCGAGAAGGAACTCACCGCCTATCACGAGGCCGGCCACGCCATCCTGGCGCTGAACGTGCCGTCGGCCGATCCGCTGCACAAGGCGACCATCATCCCGCGCGGCCGGGCGCTTGGCATGGTTATGCAGCTGCCGGAAGGCGACCGTTATTCGATGAGCTACAAATATATGATCTCGCGCCTCGCCATCATGATGGGTGGCCGCGTCGCCGAGGAGTTCAAGTTCGGCAAGGAGAACATCACCTCGGGCGCCTCCTCGGACATCGAGCAGGCAACCAAGCTGGCGCGCGCCATGGTCACGCGCTGGGGCTTCTCCGACAAGCTCGGCCATGTCGCCTATGGCGATAACCAGGAAGAGGTCTTCCTCGGCCATTCGGTGGCGCGCACGCAGAACGTCTCGGAAGAGACGGCGCAGATCATCGACGCCGAGGTGCGCCGGCTGATCGACGAGGCCTATTCGACGGCGAAATCCATCCTGACCAAGAAGAAGAAGGAATGGATCGCGCTGGCGCAGGGGCTGTTGGAATATGAGACGCTGTCCGGCGAGGAGATCAAGCAGCTGATCGCCGGCCACAAGCCCGCCCGCGATCTCGGCGACGACACGCCACCGAGCCGTGGCTCGGCCGTGCCGAAGTCCGGCAGCCGCCGCAAGAAGGGCCCGGAGCCCGAAGGCGGCATGGAGCCTCAGCCGTCAAGCTAGGGTCCGGATCAGGAGATTGATTTCGAAAATCGCCGCGGTGTTGATCGCGGCGGTTTCATTTGGAGGGCCGCCAGCAGTCGGTCGCGGCCTGAAAACTCCATCGCTTCACCCAGTGCCGGGGACTTCTCCACATGGGAGGTAGACGCTGAAGGTTTGCGGAGGCCGTGATGAGGGCCGATCTCCCGCAAGGGGGAGACCGGCCGTCACCTCCGCTTTTACAAACCGTCAGCACTGCCGGCACAATTTATCGCCGGCAACAGGAAGGCCCGCGAACCTTGCGGTTGGCGGGCCTTCCTGTCTTCAGGTGTTACTGCCGATCAGCTCTTCAGCGCGGCATTGCAAAGGCTGTAGAAGCCGCCACCCTTCTGGATCCACTTGAGGCCACCCAGCGTATCGGCCTCCTTGTTGGCGTGGTACTGGTCGCGGCAGGTGTGCATGCGGCCCTTCGCCGGGGTTTCGCTGCTATACTTGGTGGAGATCGCCTTCGGAAACGTCACACCCTGGGGAGCGGTGACGGTCGGCGTTTCCGGGTGGCTGGTGAGGCTTGCCTGATCGGCTGCCGGCATGGTGTCGTCGTCGGAACCACTGGCACCGCACTGGCTCATGCGGAAGTCGTTCCACTTCATGCCGTTCAGCGTGTTGCCGGTCTTGGCCGCCTGATACTTGGCGCTGCAATCCGCCCTGCTGAGGCCGTTGCCTGCGTTGGCAGTCGCCGCTGCCTTGGGCGTCTCTGCGGCGGGTTCCACCGTCGCGCTGGCGCCGGCGGCGCATTCGCTCTTGCGGAAGTCATTCCACTTCGTGCCGTTCAGCGTGCCGGCGGCCTTTGCGGCCTGGTATTTGGTGCTGCATTCTTTCGCCGTCGGGCCCGGTGCCGCGTCGGTAGTTGCAGCGCTGGTGCTTTCC
>NZ_RZSX01001015.1:0-2078 GCF_004023105.1 Mesorhizobium sp. M5C.F.Ca.IN.020.32.2.1
CCAAAAAGCCTATCTCGTTCTTGCGCCGGCCGGGCGGCGAAGTCAAACCTCGGCGCGCCGCCGAAACAAAAAACAACTCAATCAGTTAACAGGCAAATGTGTGGCAACGGCGTCGCGGAAACGACGCATCTGACGTTATTTGCGCGCAAGCAGCGCCTTGACCAGTTTTTCGTCGACCGCGCCCGTCGCCTGCAGGTCGTTGTCGGTCTGGAAAGCCATGATGGCATCCTTGGTTTTCTGGCCCATCACGCCGTCGGCATTGCCGGCCTCATAGCCGTTCTTGTTGAGAATGCGCTGCATATTCTGAACGACCGTCTTCATGTCGACGCTGGCGGTCGTCTGCGGCGTGCCGTCCTGCCATGATTCGGGAATGTCGGCCGAATTGGCCGCAGGATCGATCGGCTCTGCCTTCCACAGTTCGGCGGCGGCGCGTGCGCGTTCGAGCTGCTCGGGCCTGAGCGCCTTGGCGATCTCGTCGCGCTTTGCCGCCGCATCCTTGTCGCCGGTCTTGGCGACAAGTGCGAACCATTTGTAGGATTCTTCGAGATTCTGCTTCATGCCGACGCCCTTCGCCGCCAGGATGCCGAGATTGAACTGGCTGTCCTTGACGCCGAGCTCGGCGGCGGCCTGGAACCAGTGCGCGGCCGATTCATTGTCGGTCACGCCGTCCGCAGCCATGGCAAAGAGCACGGCGAGATTGTGCATGGCGCTGGCGTTGCCCTGCGCCGCGGCGAGCTGGTACCAGGTCTTCGCCTTCTTGACGTCGCGCGCGACCCCAGTGCCCTTCTCATAGAAGTTGCCGATCCGGTATTCCGCCGGTGCGAAGCCGAGTTCGGCTGATTTCTCGTACCATTTGGCGGCCGCTGCCATGTCTTGCTTGACGCCGCGCGATTCGGCATAGCGCGAGCCGATCTCGAACAACGCCTTGGCGTCGCCGCCGGCCGCAGCGTCACGCAAGGCAGTTGGGCCGGCATCGGCTGGGATGTCGATGTTGGCAGTGGCCGCCGCCGTCGAAGCATCCGCAGGTGTGACCGTGCCGGTCATCTCTTGGGTGGCCGTCGTGGCGGCCCTCGCTGTGGCCATTGGCTCGGTGTCGGCAGCCGTCGGGCCCGCAGGTGCAGAGGCTGTCACATTCGCCGCCGCCGGATCGGGCGGCGCCGTTGGAGTCATGGGCGCAGGCACGGGTTCAGCCTCGGGTGCGGTGCCGATCGGCGTTCCGGCGTCCGACAGCGCGGCGCGGGCGGCCTGTGCCGGCATGTCGTCCTCGGCTATCGATTCGGACGGCTCTGCCTGCCGGACGGCGCGGGCCGGCGCGCTGTCCTGTGCTGCAGCAGTTTGCGCGTCCTTCTTCGGCTCGCTGGCGGTGCCGGCCGACGTGGTTTCCGCCGGCTGCGCGGCCACGATCGGCGCTGCATCATTGCTGGCTATTTCAACGGGGTCCGAGAAAAAGGCCTTGCCCAATTGTAAGCCGGCGAGCGCCAGCATGACTGCGGCGGCCGCCATCAGGATCGGCTTGCGCCGCGCCTTGAGCAGGTCGCCGATCCTGAGCGCCTTAACCGGGCCGCTCATCGTCGATTGCCGCTTGAGAGCGTCGGCCTCGGCAGCGGCCGCTTGCGCCGCGCGTCTGGCTGCGGCGATGAAGTCGGATTTCGATGCATCGGGATTGCCGGCCCTGACCGGCGGTCCGCGTTCGTCGCGCACGCGTTTCATGATGGCGTTGAGGTCGGGGGGGCCGGAGCCGGGCTCCAGCGGCCGGTTGGCAACCTTCGGATCCAGCGGCTCGTCGAGATCGGCGCTCGGTATCTCGACATCAGGTGCCGAGCCGGCAAGCGGTGGAACGTCTGCCTCCTTCTTACCCTTGAAGGCGCGCGCCAGTCCGCCGAGAATCGACTTCCGGCCGCCGGGCTGCTCACTTTTCTCCGTCACCGTATCCGAACCAAGCGCCGCCATGGCCGCGGCCGCAGCGGCTTCGGCCGGCGTGCGCGGGTCTGGCTCATTGCGCATGATAGCATTGGCACGGCTGTCAAGGTCGGCCATGTCTCCAGTCAGCGGTAATGGCTGGTCGATATCCATGGACC
>NZ_RZSX01001016.1:0-2078 GCF_004023105.1 Mesorhizobium sp. M5C.F.Ca.IN.020.32.2.1
GTGTGGCGATCGGCTTGGCCATGAAGGTCGCGTGCATGCCGAATTCCTGTGCGGCCTGGCGCGTCATCCTCTTGAACAGCAGCACCTTGTCGGCCAGCGGCAGCGCGTCGCCATGCAGGAAATTGATCTCGAGCTGCGCCGTGCCCGATTCATGGATCAGCGTGTCGAGCGGCAGCCCGGCCGCCGCGGCATATTCGTAGAGGCGCCGGATCACCGGCTCGAATTCCTCCAACGCCGCCATGTCATAAGGATGCTGCACTGTTTCGGAACGGCCATTGCGCCCGACCGGTGCGCTCAACGGCCGATCAGGATCGGGATTAGGCGCGGTCAGGTAGAATTCGAGTTCCGGCGCCACCACCGCCCGCCATCCCCGCTGGCGGTAGAGATCGAGCACGGCCCTCAAGACGTGGCGCGGAGAGGCCATCCACGGCCGGTCGTCCATGTGAAACGCATCGGCAAAGACATAGGCTTTCCCTGCTCCGGCACCGGGTGCCAGGCAGAGCGTCGCAACGTCCGGCACCATCCGCATGTCGGGGTCCTGATAGCCGAAGCCCTCGTCGTTGGAACCGGAATAGCGGCCGTCGATGCAGACCAGGAAGGCGCTGCTCGGCAGGTAGAGCGCGCGATCTTCGAGCGACTTCAGGAACTTGGCCGTCGGCAAGGTCTTGCCGCGCAGCACGCCGTTCACATCCGGCACCAGGCACTCGACTTCCCTGATCCCCTGCTGCTCCAGCCACCCCTTCGGATCGTCCGTCGGGGTCATTTGCGGTGCATCCGTTGTCGTGGTGTTGAGCATCAGGTCACGTCCTTATGAGGGCGAGAATGGCTTCGGCGGCGATTTCGGTTCCCGGCGCCCGTGCCATGGTGACCGCATTCTCCTTGAGGCGAAAGCGCATCCCGCTGTCGGCCATTAGGCCAAGGATGGCGTTTTCCAGTTCATCGTCGCTCCAGCCGTCGCGGCTGATGTGGCGGCCAACGCCGGTTTCCTCAGCGCGTCGCGCATTGTCATGCCCGTCCCAGCAATAGGGCATGATCAGCGACGGCACGCCGAAACGCAGCGCTTCGCAAAAGCTGTTGTTGCCGCCGTGATGGATGAAGAGATCGGATTTCGCGACGACCGACGGCTGCGGAAACCAGGCGTCGAGATAGACATTGTCGGGAACCGCGCGATAGGTGTCGCGCAGACCGCCGACATTGACGATGAACCGAGCCGGAAGCCGGTCGAACACCGCAAGCATGCGCTCGATCAGGCCGACATCCATGGCGCCCAGGCTGCCGAAGCTGAGATAGACCAGCGGCCCGTCATTGCGCGGAAAGACCGGCACATCGAACGGCCCTTCCGAACGGACGCAGCCTTCGAGATAGACGAAGCGGGCCGGGTCGAGCGGCTCGGCCCGCTGCCTGCGCACGATCGTTGGGGTCAGCAGCAAATTGAGATCTGGCGAAGCTTCGAGAAAAAGGCCCTTCGGCAAGGGCGCAAGACCGGCGTCGATCCGAAGCCGGTTGAAGCGGTCATGCGCCGGAGCGACCGCTGCCAGATAGCGCGCCTCGAAGGCCGCGCGGCTTGGGTCGTCGGCGGCGAGACCGGACAGATAGGGTGGTACATCGGCGTCGGGAAGCTCGGTCTCGGCGCAGGAGACGACGCGCACCCATGGGCAGCTGGCGGCGGCCAGCGCCGGAAACATGATGACATTGTCGAGCACCACGGCATCCGGCTTCAGCCGGGCCAGCAATTGGCGCAGCGGCCCCTCGGCATTGACCGCGGTATCGACGATCGCTTCCCAGGTCGGGGCGACGTAGGTTTCGAGCTGATCGATCGGGCTCAGCCTGAAATGCGGCAGATGCCGGCGCACGAAAGCTTGCCAGTAGCTCTGGCGTTCGCTGTCGGTCAGCGGCTCGTGGGTCGGCAACTGGTATTCCTGAAAACCATAGTCGGCGAACACACCGGAAAAGCCGGCGTGACAGATGAACACCGGCCGGGCTCCACGGGCGCGCAAGGCTTGCGCGATACCGACGCAATTGAGCGCGGCGCCGAAGCTCGCTTCGGGAAACAGCGCGATGGTCGGGCTGGCTTTGCG
>NZ_RZSX01001017.1:0-2076 GCF_004023105.1 Mesorhizobium sp. M5C.F.Ca.IN.020.32.2.1
GGATGGAAGCGAGCACCGGCTCCTGTCCGGCATTCGTGGCGACGATGAGCTTGCCGCAGCGCGCATGCGGCACCGCCCGCTCCTGGCAATAACGGTAGAGCTTTTCCCGGCCTGCCACGCAGAGCCGGGCCTTCAGCGATCCGGCCGGATAGTGGATGCCGGCATGGATAACCTCGGAATTGCGCGAGCTAATCCCGGTGCCGATGGCGTTCTCGGCTTCGAGGATCAGGATGTCCATGCCGCGCTGCGCCACCTCGCGCGCGATCGCGAGGCCGACGACCCCGGCGCCGGCAACGATGCAGTCGACATGGTCCACGATCAGGCCACCTCAGCCTCGATGTTGTGCCTGGTGAGCCGTTTAGGAATGACGTCTCGGCAATGCGCACAGCGGGCTTGGCGCAGGTTCTCGCGTTCTGCGGCCTCGAAGCTGGAATTCTGCATGTCTTCCGTCCATCCGCCAGCGCTTTCGAAAGGGCTTGACACCCTTACAAGAAACAGATGCACCAAACAGCATTAATGCCAGAGGGACCTGCCGATGCGCGCCGAACGGCGGCAGGACCCACGTCCCGGCATGCAGGACAGGAACCATCATGGACGCTCGACCGAATTCTCCCGAAGCTCGCGACATCAACTACCACCTGCACGGCTACACCAATGCCCGCAAGCATGAGGAAGCAGGGCCGCTCCTCATCGAGAAGGGCGACGGCATCTATGTCGAGGATCTGGCCGGCAACCGCTACATCGAGGCGATGGCCGGGCTTTGGAGCGTCGCGGTCGGCTTCTCGGAGAAGCGGCTGGTGGACGCGGCGGTGCGCCAGATGTCCAAGCTGCCTTACTATCACGACTTCGGTTCCAAATCGCATTCGCCGCTGATCGATCTCGCCGAGAAGCTTGTGCAGATGGCGCCGGTGTCGATGAGCAAGGCGTATTTCACCAATTCCGGCTCCGAGGCCAACGATACGGCCATGAAGATGATCTGGTACCGGTCCAATGCGCTCGGCCAGCCGGCACGCAAGAAGATCATCAGCCGCAATCGCGGCTATCACGGCGTCACCATTGCCGCGGCAAGCCTGACCGGCCTACCCAACAACCACATTTCCTTCGACCTGCCGATCGCCAATGTGCTGCACACGTCGACGCCGCACCACTGGCGCGAGGCGCTGCCTGGCGAGAGCCAAGAGCAGTTTTCGAGCCGGCTTGCCGACGACTTGGAAAAGCTGATCCTGGCCGAGGGCCCGGAAACCATCGCCGCCTTCTTCGGCGAACCGATCATGGGCGCCGGCGGCGTCATCGTTCCGCCGGCCGGCTACTGGGAGAAGATCCAGGCGGTGCTGTCGAAATACGACATCCTGCTCGTCGCCGACGAAGTCATCTGCGGTTTTGGCCGCACCGGTGAAATGTTCGGCTCGCAGACCTTCGGCATCAGGCCCGACATCATGGTGCTGTCGAAACAGATCTCTTCATCCTACCTGCCGATCTCGGCCCTGCTGATCAACGAAAAAGTTTTCGAGCCGATTGCCGACGAAAGCAATCGCATCGGCACCTTCGGCCACGGCTTCACCGGCGGCGGCCATCCCGTTGCGGCCGCGGTCGCGTTGGAGAACCTGAAGCTGATCGAGGAGCGCGATCTCGTCGGCAATGCGCGCACGGTCGGCGCGCATATGCAGAAGCGGCTGCGCAAGTTCGCTTCGCACCCGCTTGTCGGCGAGGTGCGCGGCGTCGGCCTGATCGCGGCGGTCGAACTGGTCGGCGACAAGGCGAGCAAGGCGCCGTGGGAGACGGCCGGCGCGCTGGGCAGGCTCGTCAACGGCTTTATGCAACAGAACGGCGTCATCTCGCGCAACATGGGCGACGCGCTGGCCTTCTGCCCGCCGCTGATCATCACCGAACCCCAGGTCGATCAGGTGGTCGACGCGTTTGAAAGATCACTCGAAGCCGCGGTCAAGCAGGTCGGGTCTGAAACCTGAAACAAAAAACTGCCTCGGCGGACTACTATGCCTGCTCCGGCTGCTCCTGACAGCGCGTTCGGAAGGTCGAAGGTCGGGTTTAAGGATGAACTTTAGAGACTAGTGTTAC
>NZ_RZSX01001018.1:0-2076 GCF_004023105.1 Mesorhizobium sp. M5C.F.Ca.IN.020.32.2.1
GGATCGCTTTGCCTCGACTTCCGGCAGGACAGGACTGTCAAACCCAATGCGATAGAGGCGAACCGGGCGGCTGATGTTCTTTAACGTCTTCTCGCCCAGGTCCTCCATGGCAATTTCGAGACGGTCGGCAATTTGGGTCGCCACCGCTGCGGTCACGCAGATACCGCCGACGTCGGCGAGTTGCTCGATGCGCGAGGCAATATTGACGCCGTCGCCGAAAATGTCCTCATCTTCGAAAATGATGTCGCCGAGATTTATGCCGATCCTGAACTCGATACGCCGTTCTTGCGGCACATCCGAATTGCGCCGTTTCATGCGCTGTTGGATTTCCACGGCGCATTTCACGGCATCGGTCACGCTCTGGAACTCAACGAGCATGCCGTCTCCCGTGGTCTTGATGATCCGGCCCTTGTTCTTCGCGATGGCGGGATCGACCAGTTCTATGCGATGGGTCCGAAGGCGTGCGAGCGTGCCGGATTCGTCGGCCTCCATTAGCCGACTGTAGCCCGCCATATCGGCAGCCAGAATTGCGGCTAGTCTCTGTTCCATCGCCTGAACCAAAAACCAAGCCTATCCTTCCTGGGCTGCCAAATCCAGCAATTTGGGCTTGCGGCTGAATCAAGAAGTCTTCCTACCCCAGCAGCAACAAAGGGCGGATCAGAACCTTCCTCTTTCGCCAGGTGGCTGCGAACTCGATCGCATCAATGGCGGGGGGATCCGCGCGGCGTCAGACCGGAAACGTCCGATATGAACCCGAGTTGGGACCATAGTGGCTGCACTCGCTGACGTCTGAAATGGCGAAAAGCGGTCGTAGATCTCGGAAACTAGCAAGAAATCTTAGACGCGCCCAAAACCAAAGCTGTTCCTCTTGCCAACCTCCCCGTCTTCCCCTAATCTCTCTGAGAAAACCTTTTCCCAAATCGCCCTGCATCCGCTGACCTCTCCACTCAACGCCTCGCAGGCCAACAAGAGAAAACCTTTTCCCAGCTAAGGAATCCGCCACGCATCATGGCCTCCGACGCCCAGCCAGTGTCTGCCAAGACCCCCGTCACCCTGCGCGAGGTGGCTGCCTCTGCCGGCGTCAGCGTTGCCACGGCCTCAAAGGCGCTGAACGGGCAGGGGCGGATGACGGCCGAGACGCGCGAGCGCATTCGCGAGACGGCGCAGCGGCTTGGCTTTCGCCCGAACAGCCTGGCGCAGAGCCTGTTGCGGCGGCGCTCCTTCACCGTCGGGCTGCTCACCAACGATACCTATGGCCGTTTCTCGCTGCCGGTCATGTCGGGCATTTCGGATGCGCTGGTCGACAAGGGCGTCTCGGTGTTTCTCTGCAACGTCGAGGACGACAAGCGCCTCGGCCAGCTCCATGTCGATGCCATGCTCGACAAGCGCGTCGACGGGATCATCGCCACCGGCAAGCGCATCGATCGCCATCTGCCGGTCGACCTGTCCAATCTCGGCGTTCCCGTGATCTATGCCTTCACCCAGCCCGATCCCGGCGCCGTCGCCTTTGTGTCTGACGACGCCGGCGGCGCGCGCCTGGCGGTCGAGCACTTTTGCCGGCTCGGACGGCGCCGCATCGCCCATGTCACCGGGCCGGCGAGTTTTGCGGTGGTGCACGCGCGGGCACAGGCCTATCGTGACGTGCTGACCGAAAAAGGCTTGCCGGTCATGGAACCATTGCTCGGATCGTGGTCGGAGGCCTGGGGTCACGAGGCGGTGAATAAGCTCTTCGACGGTAAGCTGTCGAAGAGCGGGGACGAAAAACCCGATGCCGTGTTTTGCGGCAACGACCAGATCGCGCGCGGCGTCATCGACGCGCTGCGCGAGCGCGGGCTTGGCGTGCCGGACGATGTCGGCGTCATCGGTTTCGACAACTGGCAGATCGTGGCCGAGGCAACCCGCCCGCCGCTGACCTCCGTTGACATGAACCTGGCGGCACTCGGGCGCGAGGCCGGCCTCACCTTGCTTTCGCTCGTCGGCGGCGAACCCGCCGAGCCGGGCATCCGAAAACTGCCGTGCCGGCTGGTGGTGCGTCAGTCATGCGGCCGTCTGCCGGACGGCTGAACGAATGCATGT
>NZ_RZSX01001019.1:0-2071 GCF_004023105.1 Mesorhizobium sp. M5C.F.Ca.IN.020.32.2.1
GGACTGTTGTGACTTATTTCGATCGTCCAGCGCCGCCCCTCATTGCCCTGCCGGGCAGTTCTCCCCGTGAACGGGGAGAAAGAACCTGGCCGCAGTCTTGGCGCTCTTCTGCGACGCCGGAGATTGACGAAATCTTTGATGCCGGCATCTCCTCCGTTCACGGGAAAAGATGCCGGCAGGCAGATGTGGGGCGGCGCGGCGCTTGCAAGATGGTCAGGACCGGAGGCGACGGCCACTCTTTACAGCGTCGCGGCTTAATCGAAAAACGCTTCCACCAAATTGCGCTTGCCGAGCATGAAGGCGTCTGCGACATGCTGCAGCGGGGCGAGGTCGACGTCGGACACGCCGGCGCGCACGATCTCGGCGAAGCGCTTGTAGAGCATCGGATACTCCGCTTCCGGCTCGTCGTGAACGACACGGCCGTCGACCGCTAGTTTTGAGCCGCCGCCCGAAAGCACCATCGCGCCCTTGTCCGTCTCGGCTAGGATGTCCCAGCTTTGCGGGCCGGTCTGGCGCCAGTCGAGCTCCATCGTCACCGGCAAGCCGTTCGAGGTGCGGAAGGCGATATGTGCAGCGATTGGGGCCGCGCGGTTTTCGGGAAAATCGAGAATTGCCGAGGTGATGAACATCGCCGGCAATATGTGGGTCGCAATCGACAGCGCGTTGATGCCGGGATCGAACACGCCGAAGCCGCCTGGCGCCCAGATCCAGTCCTGGTTCGGGTGCCAGCGGCGCACGTCCTCCTTCCAGTTGATGGCTGCTGAGCTGATCTGGGTCGAGCCGAGAAATGCACGCGCGGCTTCCACCGCCGGCGCATAGCGCGAATGCCAGCTGGCGAACAGCGAGACGCCGTTTGCCGCGGCCAGTGCTTTCAGGTCTTCGACCTCGCTGACCGTGGCTCCGGGCGGTTTTTCCAGGAAAACATGTTTTTTCGCTTCCAGCGCTGTCCGCGCGGCGTCATAGCGGAACTGCGGCGGCATGCAGAGCGATACGGCCTCGAGCTCCGGCACGGCGTCGAGCATCGCCTCGATGGTTGGGAAATTCGGGATGTCGTCCACCTTGCCGTGCCGGCTGGCGGCGGCGACGAGGCGGTAGGCCTGGTCCTTCGCCAAGGCCGGCAGATGCTGGTCGCGGACGATCTTTCCTACCCCGACGATGCCGAGCTTGATGGGGTCGTTGTTCCTGGACATGGGAGACTCCGCGGATTGGAAATGAATTGCTCTTGGCAGCGATGGTTCTTAGCAGAGAACCGATGTCGGGCAAGCGGCAGGAGCTTGCCCGCAGGCTGCCGAGATCGGCTTCGTTTCAGACAGACCCCGAACAGATCGGCCCTGCTTCAGACTGGCCCTGCTCCAGACTGGGCCTGCTTCAGACTGGCACGTCGAAGGTGACGATCGAGACTTCGCCTTCGAGCGCGCCCTGATAGGCGGACAGGTGTGGCTCTTCGTCGGGCACGCCGTCCAGGTCGCCGATCTGGTCGAGCTCCGCCTCGGCATAGCCTTCGGCCGCGAGCGATTCGAGCGCCCGGCGCACCGCCGAATCGTCGTCGGGCGCGACCAGCATGAGGTGGACGCCTTCCGGCCTGCCGCCCTTCTTTTTCCATGCCCGGCCGGTGATGATGGTGACCGGGCGCTCATCATTGTCGTTCACGGGCCGATTCCTCCGGGCGGGGGGATTTGCGCTGTTCATGCCGCCTTTTTCGCATGAAGCATGGCTGCGCAACAGCCGAAAGCCGGTCACTTTCTTCCTTCCCCTTGCAAAATGGCGAAAGAAAATTACATGCGCTTTTCGCATGGCTGCCAAGCCTCGGTTTCCACGTAATATTTGGCGGCCCGGGGTTGACGGGCAACAGGCTTGCGAGTAGAAGCCGCCCAGTCAGAACCGATGTGAGGCTCTCCCTTCCGAAGCGACACGCTTTGGAGTTTGCCTCAAACAGGGTTCGTTTTGCGAGCGAAAAGACATTTCCGGCGTGCATGAAGCGGCTTCCGCTTCCTCTGCCATTTGTTCGGGCAAGACCGCGAGGCGCGGTTTGTGGCCCGAATTTGCGTATGGAAATGACGCTTTGAGCGGC
>NZ_RZSX01000101.1:0-11035 GCF_004023105.1 Mesorhizobium sp. M5C.F.Ca.IN.020.32.2.1
CTTCCGGAAGTTCCATGAGCTTCGAGCGCACGTCGGCGACGAGCTTCGAGGCGCTCTGGTCAGGGCCGCGTTCGTCCCATGGCTTCAGGATGGCGAATTCCACTGCCGAGTTCGACTGGGCGGCACTGGTGAGAAAGTTCAAGCCGCTGATCGAACCGACTATTTCGACACCAGGCGTATTCTGCAGGATGTCGCGTGCCTTGCGGGCCACCGCGTCGGTGCGTTCCAGCGATGCTCCATCCGGCAACTGGATGACCACGAAGAAGTAGCCCTGGTCCTCGACCGGAAGGAAGGTCGAGGGCAGGCGCTGCCAGACGAAATAGGTGGCAACAAGCCCGGCCGCGAACAGCCCGAGCATGATCCAGCGCAGGCGGATGAGGATGCGCACACCATGGGCATAGCCATGCGACAGCCGTTCGAAGCCCGTGTTGAACCAGCGGAACAGGAAGAACTGCGTTGCCGGGCGGTGGCGCAGGAAGGCGGCGCTGAGCGCCGGAGTGAGCGTCAGCGAGACGAAGGCGGAGATGCCGAAGGAGATCGCCACCGTCAGGGCAAACTGGTTGTAGAGCCGGCCGGAAACGCCGGGTATGAAGGCGACCGGCACGAACACGGCCATCAGCACGGCGGTCGTGGCGATGATCGGGCCGGTGACCTCGGCCATCGCCGCGCGCGTGGCAGCGAGCGGTTTGAGGCCGGCCTCCAGCTGGCGCTCGACATTCTCGACGACGACGATCGCGTCATCGACGACGAGACCGATCGCCAGCACCATGCCGAGCAGGCTGAGCATGTTCAGCGAGAAGCCGAACATGTACATGACAACGAGCGTGGCCACCAGCGACACGGGAATCGCAATCGTCGGGATGATCGTGGTCCGCCAGCTCTGCAGGAAGATGAACACCACCGCGACAACCAGGACCAGCGCCTCGCCGAGCGTGACCAGCACGTCGTGCATCGACGCGGAAACGAAACGTGTCGTATCGTAATGCATGGCGTAACTGACGCCCTTCGGGAAGCGGGCCGACAGTTCCTGCATCTTGTCCTTGACGCGCTGCTGCAGATCGAGCGCGTTCGAACCCGGCATCTGGTAGACCGCAAGCACCACGGTCGGATCCTCGCCGAAGAATGCCGACGACGAATATTGCAGGGCGCCGAGTTCGATGCGCGCGACGTCGCGCAGCCGAACCAACGAACCGTTCGCGGCATCGGCGCGCACGACGATATCGCCGAATTCCTTGGGATCGCTCAGTCGGCCGACTGCGTTGACCTGCATTTCGAAAGCAGTACCCGCCGGCGCAGGCGACTGCCCGATCTTGCCGGCCGCAACCTGGACATTCTGCTCGGCGATGGCGTTTTGGACATCGACGGCTGTGATGCCGAGATTGGCGAGCTTGTCGGGATCGAGCCATACGCGCATCGAATAGCGCCGCTCGCCGAAGATCTGCACGTCGCCGACGCCCGGCAGGCGCTTAAGCGGGTCGACCACTTGCAGGTAGGCGAGGTTGCTGAGCGCGACCGGGTCGACGGAGCCGTCGGGCGAGGTGAGGTTGACGATCAGGACGAAATTCGGATTCTGCTTTTTGATCGTCACGCCGCCCTGGTTGACGATGGCCGGCAGCGAGGACGCCGCCTGCGACACGCGGTTCTGGACGTCGACGGCGGCGGTGCTCAGGGAGTAGCCGACCTCGAAGGTGATGGTGATCGTCGACGAGCCGTCATTGGAACTCGATGACGACATATAGGTCATGCCTTCAACGCCGTTGATCTGCTGCTCGAGCGGCGTCGTGACGGTGTCGGCCACGACTTGCGCACTGGCGCCCGGGTAGTTGGCGCTGACCACGACCTGAGGCGGCGTGATGTCGGGAAATTGCGAGACAGGCAGCAGGAAATAGCAGATCGCCCCGGCGAGCATCATGATGATGGCGATCGACGATGCGAAGATCGGTCGGTGGATGAAGAAGTTTACCATGACACGTACGCCTCGCCCGATGCTCTCGCCTGGCCGAAGGCCTTGGCCACTCTGGACAGCCGTCGGCTGCGGCTTTGCCCCCGGTCTTCCAGGAAACGAGGCGGCGCCTCGCGGCTGCGGCCTTGCGTATCCGCAAGGGTACGCAGCATTGTCTCGAAAGAGCGCGGGTCGACACGGTCGGCCTTCATCAGCATTTGGATCATCGGATCCTTCACAACTTCGTCGATCGTCAAATCCTTGCGCTGCGACATCGTAGCGGCTCCTGGCTTGCATCTGCGGTGGACGCCGCAGATCGGGTGGTCTTTCTGTTCGCGGCCAAAGTCGCCTGGGGCGCAGTTTCATGCCTGGGCCGATTCGGCGGAGGCTGTTCACAGGCGCCTGCGAGATTGACACGAGGCAATGGGGGTGTTACCAGTAAGTAACATCTAGAAGTTACAGACCGGTAACACCCTAGTCAAGAGGTGTGCCGAGGGATTTTCCGGAAAACCGGAAACCAAGGAGGTTTTGATGGAAGACGGCACTGCGGAACGAATCCGCCCCCGGGATCGCATCCTGGAGACGGCACGGGATATGTTCCACAAGCATGGCATCAAGGGCGTCGGTGTCGACGCGATCACTGAGGCCGCCGGTACCAACAAGATGACGCTCTACCGTCATTTCGAGTCCAAGGACGATCTGGTCATCGAGTGCCTGCGGGCGACCGCATGCAGCGCCAACGCGATGTGGCAAAAGTTCGAGGCCGAGCATCCGGGCGACAAGCTTGCGCAGCTGCACGCCTGGGTTCGGATGGCGGCCGATTGCCTGATGGTGGACGGCCGCGGTTGCGACATGGCGAACGCCGCCATCGAGTTGAGCGAGACCGACCATCCGGCCCGTCGGGTGATCAAGGAACTCAAGCAGGCCCAGCGCGACCGTTTGGTCGGCCTGTGCCGGGACGCCGGCATCGGCCAGGCAGAGCTTCTCGCCGATACATTGTCGCTGCTGCTTGAAGGCGCCCGTGTCAGCCTTCAAAGCGTCGGAGCCGAAGGCCCCAGCGCGCAATTTGTCCGCATGGCGGAAGGCCTGATCGCGTCTTTCCGGGGCGCTGCGGCCAGATAGTCTCGCAAGCGGCGAAACGATCGGAAGCGTGTTCATTGCGAGCCGCGCCGCCGAATGCTCTTTTGTCCGTTCGGACGAGCCGTCATCGCGCTTCTCCTTTGCCGGTCTGTCGCCGAACCATTCCCGGCGCTACCTGCTGCTTGTTGGAGAGGCAGGATAGAACCGATAGCGAATTGGTGAGAGTGACAAGTGTGACGGGATTCCGACGGATCCGCTGATCGCGGCTGCAACACCCTTGCTGGCGAATATGCCGGCGGCATCACCCCTGGTGACGGCTCCCGAACAAGCCGGTGACCATCGCCCGTATTGGTCGTTCGACGCCGATCAAGGTGTCCGGTGATCTTCGTAACCTCAGCCTTTGCCCAACATCCGGAGCCGGAACAAAAAAGCCCGCTGCCGGGAGGAGGTGGCAGCGGGCTTGATTTCGAATACGGCACGGGAGGAGGTGTACCGCACTCAGCGTCGGCATCGCATCTGGGAGGAGTAGATGGCCGACACCTGCGAAACTAGCGGTTGCCCAATGATTCGGCAACAACGAAAGCTGCATAGCAGATGTGCAGATTTGCGGTATCAACCGAATTTTAGCCATTCGGGCAACCGACGGTGGCCGTTGCGCGGCATCACTGGACCGGAACGTTTTCCTTGAAGATCAGGCGCGGCTCGATGAATTTTCGCGTCAGATAGGGCGCCGAGGAAGCGATCGATCCGAGCAGGCGAATGACCGATTGCTCGGCGATTAGTCGTGCATTCTGGTCGATGACGACATCGAGCAGATCGTCGACGAGATAGCCGCGTGTCGCCCTCGTCAGGTCGTGGCAAATGAACACCGGCTTCCTTTGCGGCTTGGCTTCCAGCAGCGCTTTCGCCACGCCCGAACGCCCGGCGCCGACGCAATAGATGCCGAGCAGTTCCGGCTCGTTGTGCAGCGCCTTCATCGTCGCGGTGTAGCTGATGTCAGGCTCGTCGTTGATCTCGACGGCGCTGGTCACGGTCAAATTGGGGAACTCCTCGCTGAGCACGGAGCGAAAGCCCATTTCACGTTCCTCATGCCCGCGGTAGGAGCGTGAGCCGACGACCATCGCCAGATGGCCCGTGCGCCCGCCTACGAAACGTCCCATCAAAAGCGCTGCGGTGCGCCCGGCCACACGGTTGTCGATGCCGACATAGGCCGCTCGCGGTGCGCCCGGAACGTCCGACACCAGCGTGACGAGGCGGATGCCGGCCTCGACGATCTCGCGCAGGATGTTGCGCGTTCTCGGATGATCGATCGCGATGACGCCGGCGCCGTTTGCCTTGAGCGAGAGGTTTTCGACCGCCGCCTGCAACGCGTTCGGCGAGATGCCTGCGAGCTTGTGGATCCGGCAGGAGGCGACAAGCGGCAGGCGTGCCGCATAATCCTCGATATGATTTGCCAGATCCATCATGAAGGCATTGGTGCCGATCGGCAGGAAGAACTCGAGATGCGCCGGCCGCGAGGGCAGCGTGACCTGATCCACGACCGGCAAATAGCCAAGCTGCTTGGCCGCCTCCATCACGCGCTGCCGGTTGGCCGCGCTGGCGCCTGGCCGGTTGTTCAGCACCCGGTCGACCGTCGCGGTCGACAGCCCGCAGCTTCTGGCGATGTCGGCAACGGTGGCTTTCATTGTCGCAGTCATAGGAGCCGATGCGATCCTGTGCCAGAGATACGGCCAACCCGGCTTCCAGCTGGCCACTCAGCCCTGCGGTTGCTTCCCCTGCACGATGGCGTCGTGGATCTCCTTGTCAGACATGCCGGTGATGATCCGTTCGACTTCCGCGACGTTGGTGTTCTTCGGATCGATATCGTCGGCAACCACCTTGCCGCGGCGCATCACGACGATGCGGTCGACCACCTGGAAGACATGGTGGATGTTATGGGCGATGAAGATGCAGGAATGCCCCGAATCGCGGGCGCTGCGCACGAAGCTCAGCACACCTTGCGTCTCGGCGACGCCGAGATTGTTGGTCGGCTCGTCGAGGATGATCAAGTCGCTGTCGAAATGCATGGCGCGCGCGATCGCCACGGCCTGCCGCTCACCGCCGGAGAGCGAGCCGATCGGCGTGGTCGGCGGGATGTTCTTCGAGATGCCGACCTGCTTGAGCAGGTCGCGGGCGACCACGTTCATTGCTTCCTGGTCCATGCGGTTGAGGAAACGCGGCGGCTTGATCGGCTCGCGCCCGAGAAACAGATTGCGCGCGATCGACAATTGCGTGACCAGTGCCGAGTCCTGGTAGATCGTCTCGATACCGTGGGCGATGGCGTCGCTGGTGCTGCGGAAGTCCACCTTCTTGCCGCGGATGAAGATCTCGCCGCTGGTCAGCGGAACCGCACCCGACAGCACCTTGATCAGCGTCGACTTGCCGGCGCCATTGTCGCCGAGCAGACCGACGATCTCCCTTTCATTGACATGGAAATTGGCGTCTACCAGCGCCTGCACACGGCCGTAGGACTTGCGGATGTTTTCCATGCGGACAAGCGGTTCGGCCATGGTTCAAGTCCCCGCCTGATGTCGGCGTTCCAGCCATGAGTGGAGCGCCATCATGCCGAGGATGATCGCGCCGATGAAGATGTTGTAGGCAAGCCCTGGCACGCCGATCAGCACGATGCCGTTGCGCATCACGCGCAGGATCAGGATGCCGAGCACGGTACCGATAATGGTGCCGCGTCCGCCGGTCAGCGCCGTGCCGCCGATCACCACCATGGCGATGACTTCGAGCTCGTAGCCGGTGCCGCTGTTCGGGTTGGCCGCCGAGGTGCGCAGCGAGCTGATGACGCCGGCAAGCGAGGCCATGATCGACGACAGGATGAACAGGCCGATCTTGACGCCGCTGACATTGACGCCGCGCGCCCTTGCCGCATTGGGGTTGCCGCCGGCCGCCTGGATCCAGTTGCCGGTCCGGCTCTGCGTCAGCACGTAGCCGAGTGCGATCGCTGCTGCGATGAACCAGAACAGCGACATGTAGATGCGGAACGGCCCGATGAAGAAATCGCCGACCAATGCCTCGGCAAGCCAGCTGCCTTCGGCGCTCCAGGTGCGTTGCGGAAATCCGCTGGTGACGAACAGAGCGGTGCCGCGCACGACCAGCAGCATGCCGAGCGTCACCAGGAAGGATGGAATCTTGAGTTGCGTCACGAACCAGCCATTGACCAGCCCGATGAAGGCGGCAACCAGCAGGGCCACGACGAAGCCAGCTTCCAGCGAGGTGAGGCCGCTGTTGAAGAGCGTCCACATCAAGACTGGCGAGAAGCCGAACAGCGATCCGACCGAGAGGTCGAATTCGCCCGAAGTCATCAACAGCGTCATCGCCAGCGCAATCAGGCCAAGCTCGACCGTGAAGGCCAATATGTTGCTGATGTTCTGCGGCGACAGGAAGTCGTGGTTGAACCCCCAGAACACGGCGAGCTCGACGACGAGCAGCACGAAGGGCCCGAATTCCGGCCTGGCGATCGAGCGTTGGATGATGGAACTGTTTTCCACGTTGGACCCGCGACATGGTTGGGACTGGCCAAGCCCGGCACCGCGTAAGGCGGTTCGAGGCTCGGCGGAATGATGGGGACGACCGCGGCAGGCGTGCCGCGACCATCCCGATCGCGGTTTTATTTTCCGGACAGGATGTCGTCGTAGACCTGCGCCGTGTCCTTTTCGTACAGTGCGCCGGTGATCACGTCGAAGCCGGGCGGAATGCCGCTGGCGGCCATATTGGCGATCGAAAGCGCCACATAGCTGGTCGCCTGCGGATCCTGCCATTGTGCGGCATTGACGTAGCCGGTCAGCACCTCCTGGGTGGTGTCGAGCGAGTTGCCCCAGCCGACGACCGGGATTTCGCCCGGCTTGATGCCGGCCTGGTCGAACACCCGCTTGATCGAGCCGGTCACCAGATCGCCGAGGCCGATGATCGCCTTGACCTTGGTCCTGTTAGCGGTGAGGTAGTCGACCATACGGTTGATCGCTTCGGCCTGGTCGAGCGTGGCTTCGGTGATTTCATAGGTGATGCCGAGCGGCTCGAACACGCTCTTGATGCCTTCTTCTTCCTGAACGCCATAGGTGGCGCCCGGGATTTCCACCGGCATCCAGACAAAATCGCCCTTTTTCACCAGACCCTTGTCGACCAGATACTGCGCCCAGTTCCTGCCGAAGGTGACGTTGTCGCCGCCAACATAGGCGTTGAAGTCCGCCTTCGGATCGGGCGTGTTGAAGTTGATGATCGGGATGTTTGCCGCCCGTGCTTCCCTAGCGAGCTCGATAAGGCTGCCCGGGTCGGGGCTGGTGGTGGTGATGCCGTCGGCCTTTGCAGCGATGGCCGCGCGAACCGCCTCCTGCTGGGACGACACGTCGCCATTGTGGAACGAGGTGTTGACGGTGTTGCCGGTGTCCGTCGCCCATTGCTTGGCGCCGGCGAGGAAGTAGGTCCAGACCGGATCGGCCGGGCCGCCATGCGAAATCCAGTAGAAGGTCTTGGCCTGTGCCGCCGCCGGAATGGCCAGCGCCACGATCAAGCCGAATACAAATAGTCGTAGCCTTGTCAGCATTTGGTTTCCTCCCATTTGAAAACTTCCTCCACCTCCGACGACGATCACGACAAACCCTGATCGTATTTCTGCCAGCGCCGACCTGGATGCATCAGAGCATCCGCTTTTTCGACATATGGCAAGCCTCCATTTGCCAGTGGTAGTCGGCGCGCGACAAGGCGCCATCAGCGGTCCCATCAGATTGCATCAGTTTGGCTGATATTTTCCGAGCGAGGCCCCTCAATTCGAGCGCCGAGAAATCTAACCTCGCAGGCTGCGCGGGAACCTAGATGAGGTTGGCGCTGGCGAGATCGCGCATCAAATGGCTGGCGCCGTAACTCCAGTGCGGACAGTCGGGCGACAGCCGCACCCGGTTGATCAGGGCGCCGAATTTCTCGGACGAGATGGTGACGATATCGCCGACCTGGTGCGTGAAGCCCTTGCCCTTTTCGCCGCGATCCTTCGACGGCACGAACATGGTGCCGAGATAAAGCGCCAGCCCGTCCGGGTATTGGTGATGCGGACCCATGGCGGCGGCGACCAGCTCTTCCGGCGAGCGGCTGATCTCGGCCATCGAACTGGCGCCGCCCAGCGAGAAACCGTCTTCGCCCTCGACCTTTAGACGCACGATGGCCTGCTTCACGTCATCGATGGAAAATGTCGCGTCGAACAAGCGGATGAATGGGCCGAGCGCGGCCGAGGCGTTGTTGTCCTTGGCCTTACCGAGCAACAACGCCGAGCGCCCTTCGACGTCGCGCAGATTGACGTCGTTGCCGAGCGTCGCGCCGACGATCTTGCCGCTGCTGGCGGCGATCATGGCGATCTCCGGCTCCGGATTGTTCCAGGTGGAAACCGGATGCAGGCCGACATCGGCGCCGAAGCCGACCGACGCCATCGGCTGGCATTTGGTGAAGATTTCGGCATCAGGGCCGATGCCTACCTCCAGATATTGCGACCAGGCGCCTCGCTGGATGAGCTTTGCCTTGATCTCCATCGCCTCCGGCGAGCCGGGCTTGAGCTTCGACAGATCGTGACCGATCAGCCCGGCAATGTCGGCGCGAATGGCGTCGGCTTTTTCCGCCGAGCCGCGCGCCTGCTCCTCGATGACCCGTTCGAGCAGGCTGACGACGAAGGTGACGCCCGACGCCTTGACCGCCTGCAGGTCGACCGGAGAAAGCAGGTACGGTTTTTGCGAATCGCGCGCGGCCTGGAAACTGTTGGCGGCGATCGCATCAAGTGATCCGATCGGTTCGCCTCTGGCCGCTTGGACGTACCCTGCCGGGTCTGGCATCTCGCAGACGTCGCGCACGGTTGGTGCCATGCTCAACGTGATGTCGAACACCGTGCCGTCGCGCACCGTGACCACCAGCGGATGGGACCTATCGCTTGTCCGGGCGCGGCCGATGAAGAGGCCCTCGTTGGGCAGGAGAGTGGTCTTCGTCATGGCTACGGTCCTCTGCTGTCTGGTTCTGCTGCGACGGTCGTTGCTGCCGGACCAATGGTTCACAAAGAGCTTGGCCAGCGGCGGCGGCACTTTCAACAAATTCCGGCCAAAGGTCTATCCCGTCCTCAAGGCGAGTTTTGTGTCCCGATTGCGAAGCGGAAACGAGCTTTCAAAATCATGAAATGGTGACTAGGATTTTCACAACGAACTGCACCCCAGGTGATCCTTGCCCGCACCGTTTTCCGATCCGATCTGGCAGAAGCCGCAATCGGCCGCCGCACCCCAGGCGCTTGTCGGCGGTAAACCCGTCGATGTCGTCATCATCGGCGGGGGCATCATGGGCTTGTCGACTGCCTTGCATGCAGCCCGGTTCGGCTTTGCCGTGCAGGTGCTGGAAGCCGGCGAGATCGGCCAAGGCGCATCGGGCCTTAATGGCGGCCAGGTGATCCCCGGCCTGAAATATGATCCGGAATGGCTGCTGGAGCATTTTGGCCCCGAACGCGGCGAGATCCTCGTCAATTTTGCCGCCTCGACGGCGGACGCCGTCTTCGAATTGATCCGCGACGAGAAACTGGCGGTGCCGTTCGTTCGCAACGGCTGGATCCAGGCAGCGCACACCGAGACGGCGCTGAAGGCGGCGGTGAACAGGGACCGGCAGTGGCGGAACCGCGGCGCCGATGTCCGGCTTCTGAGCCAGACCGAGATCGCCGCGTTGACCGGCGCGCAGGCTATCTCGGCGGCTGGCTCGACCGCCGCGCCGGCGTGATCGATCCGCTTGCCTACACGTCGGAACTGGCACGAATCGCCTCGGCCGCGGGCGTGAAGATCGCCGAGCACCAGAAGGTGGTGCGCCTCGATAAGAACGCCGGCCTTTGGCGTATCTCGACGGAGGGCGGCGCCGAATTGCAGGCGAAGACGGTCATTCTGGCGACGAACGCCTATACCGGCGATCTGCTCCCCGGTCTCGCCGAGACGATCGTTCCGCTGCACTCCTTCCAGATCGCGACAGCGCCGCTGCCGGCCGATCTGGCGGCCGGGATTCTGCCGGAGGGGCAGGCGGTATCGGATTCGCGCCGCATCCTCGTTTATTACCGCAAGAGTGCCGACGGGCGGCTGGTGCTTGGCGGGCGCGGCCGGATGGCGCAGCCGACCAGCGAAGGTGACTGGGCGCATCTCGAGCGCGCGCTGCTCCGGCTCTATCCCGGGCTATCCGGCGTCGGCATCGAAAAGCGCTGGTTTGGCCGGGTGGCGATGACGCCGGATCACCTCCCGCATATTCACGAGCCCGAGCAGGGCCTGATGGCCGTGGTCGGCTGCCAGGGCCGTGGCGTCGGCCTGATGACCGCGCTTGGCGAGCGCATTGCCGGCTATCTGGCGAGTGGCGACGCCAGGCAATTGCCGTTCCCGGTCTCGCCGATCCGGCCAATACCGTTCCACGTCTTTCGGCAGGTCGGCGTCGCCGCGACGATCGCTTGGTATCGTACGCTGGATGCACTCGAGCGCTGATTCCATACCGGCGTAGGAATCTCCTTGACAGTTTCATAACTATGAAAAAATTTATGGGATTTCAAATTCCGATGGGCATGCGATGTCGACCATCGTTGCAAGGCAGCCACTGCCGGAGGCCCGGTCCTCGACGGGTTTCCGGTTGGCCATGCTGCTGCCGGGCGGGCTGGTCACCTTCTTCCTGATCCTGTTTGCGCTTGGTCTCGTACTTTTCCTCGCCTTTCGCGGCAATGACGGTTCGCTGCTGGGCGCCGGTTTCACCTTTGCGAATTTCATCACGGTGGCGTCCGATCCTCTGTACTGGACGGTAACGCTGCGCTCGTTGGCCATTGCCGGCCTGGTAACGCTGGCAACGGTCGTCACCGCCTATCCCGTCGCCTACTACCTTGCCTACCACGCCGGACGGCGGCGCGGGCTGCTGTTGTTTCTGGTGACGCTGCCGTTCTGGACCAGCTATCTCCTGCGCGTCTTCGCCTGGAAGATCGTGCTTGCC
>NZ_RZSX01001020.1:0-2069 GCF_004023105.1 Mesorhizobium sp. M5C.F.Ca.IN.020.32.2.1
ATCCACGACACAGGCGTCGGCTTCATGTTCGCGCCGGCGCATCATCCGGCGATGAAGCATGTCGGCCCGATCCGCGTCGAGCTCGGCACCCGCACCATCTTCAACCTGCTTGGCCCGCTCTCCAATCCGGCCAGTGTGAGCCGGCAGATGGTCGGCGTCTTCTTGCCTGAATGGATCATGCCGGTGGCCGAGACGCTGAAGGCGCTGGGCGCCGACCACGCCTGGGTCGCCCATGGCGACGGCTATGACGAGATCACCACCACCGGTGAGACCCAAGTGGCCGAACTGGTCGGCGGCGAGATCCGCAGCTTTTCACTGACCCCGGAAGCGGTCGGGCTGAAGCGGCACACCAAGGACGAGTTGCGCGGCGGCGACGCCGCCTACAACGCCCAGGCGCTGCGCGATATGCTGGGCGGCGCTGCCGGCGCCTTTCGTGATACAGTGCTGATGAACGCCGGCGCCGGACTGGTGGTGGCGGGCAAGGCGACGACGCTTGCCGACGGCATGGCGACGGCGGCGCAAGCTATCGACAGCGGCCGGTCGCTGAAAGTGCTCGACCGGCTGGTCGAGATTTCGAACGGATAGAGCCGTGTCTGATATCCTGCGCAAGATCGAAGCCTACAAGCGCGACGAGATCGCTGCGGCGAAGGCGCGCGTGCCGCTTGCCGAGATCAAGGCGCGGGCGAAGGACACCGATGCAGCGCGCGGCTTTCTCTCGGCTCTTGAAGCCAAGCGCAAATCCGGCAGCTTCGCGCTGATCGCCGAGATCAAGAAGGCGAGCCCGTCCAAGGGCCTGATCCGCGCCGATTTCGATCCGCCGGCATTGGCCAGGGCCTATGCGAAAGGTGGTGCTGCCTGCCTTTCGGTGCTGACCGACGCGCCGTCCTTCCAGGGCGCGCCTGAATTCCTCACCGATGCGCGCAACGCCGTGACATTGCCCGCTTTGCGCAAGGATTTTCTGTTCGAGCCCTATCAGGTGTTCGAAGCCCGTGCGTGGGGCGCGGATGCCATCCTGATCATCATGGCGAGCGTCGATGACGCCGTGGCCAGCGAACTCGAAACGACGGCGTTCGAACTCGGCATGGACGCACTGGTCGAAGTGCATGACGAGGCCGAGACGGAACGCGCGCTGAAACTGTCGTCGCGGCTGATCGGCATCAACAACCGCAATCTCCGGACGTTCGAAACCAGCATCGAGACCTCGGAGCGGCTCGCGAAGATGGTGCCGGCAGACCGCCTGCTGGTCAGCGAGAGCGGTATTTTCTCGCACGAAGACTGCCGCAGGCTGGAACTGAGCGACATCGGTACGTTCCTCGTCGGCGAGAGCTTGATGCGGCAACAGAATGTGGCCACTGCGACGCGCCTGCTTTTGACGGGAAAGGCGCCCGCCATTGCATCGGCCCCAAAATCGGAATCGATTTTCGGAGAGCACGATGCATAGATTCAAAGTGCTAGAGCGTACTTTGCGCGTCCAAACGGACGCACGTCGCTCTAAGGCTGACTGACGATGACGGCCGCCCTCACCCATCTTGGCCCGAAAGGCGAAGCCAATATGGTCGATGTCGGCGACAAGGCGGAGACGACGCGCACGGCAATCGCCGAAGGTCTTGTCGCGATGCGGCCCGAAACGCTGAAGATGATTCTCGACGGCGATGCCAAGAAGGGCGACGTGCTGGGCACGGCGCGCATCGCCGGCATCATGGCGGCCAAGAGAACGCATGAGCTGATCCCGCTCTGCCATCCGCTGCTGTTGACCAAGATATCCGTTGACATCGAACCGGACGCGACGCTGCCAGGCCTGAAGGTCACGGCGCTGGCCCGCGTCGCAGGTAAGACCGGCGTCGAGATGGAAGCGCTGACCGCCGTCTCGGTCGCCTGCCTGACCATCTATGACATGGCCAAGGCGGTTGACCGCGCCATGGTGATCTCGGGCATCAGGCTGGTGGAAAAGACCGGCGGCAAATCCGGCGACTACAAGGCGGACGCCAAGGGGGCAGGCCAATAATGGCACTGCTTCCGGTCGCCGAGGCGCTCGAGCGCCTGCTTGAGGATGCTGCGCCCTTGCAGGC
>NZ_RZSX01001021.1:0-2068 GCF_004023105.1 Mesorhizobium sp. M5C.F.Ca.IN.020.32.2.1
GCACATACGTGACCATTCGTAGAAAATCAGAATCGTCATTGCCGCGCCAAGCAACCGGAAGGGCAGTCCGCCCAGCCAGGTCAGGCTGAGAGTGACGACCGCAAGCACGACGGCAGAAATTACCCGAAGCTGGAGGTTGCTCATCCCTTGGCCGTCACGGCGACGTCTTGAGCGCCCAGACCGCCGAAACGGCGCTCGCGACTGGCAAAGTCACGCAATGCGTCGGCCAAATGCTCGCGGCTGAAATCGGGCCAGTAGCAAGGCAGGAAGACAAGCTCGCTATAGGCCGCTTGCCACAGAAGGAAATTCGACAGCCTGAGCTCGCCGCTGGTACGGATGACCAGTTCCGGATCCGGAATACCCTGGGTGTCGAGAGAGCCGGCAAAGGATTCGGCCGTGATCGCCTCGCTGTCGAGCTCGCCGCGCGCCACCGCCGAGGCAAGCTTGCGCGCTGTGCGCACGATCTCGTCGCGTCCGCCATAGTTGAAAGCGATGACCAGGGTCAGCGCGTCGTTGTGGACGGTCAGGGTTTCGGCCTCTTCAAGCAGGGTCCTGATGTCAGGCTGCAGCCCTGCCCTGTCGCCGATGATCCTGACCCGCACGCCGTTTTGGTGCAGTTCGGCGAGATCGCGGCGAATGAAGATTTTCAACAGGCCCATCAGATCGCTGACTTCGGACTTCGGCCGCGACCAGTTTTCCGACGAGAAGGCGTAGACGGTCAGGAACGAGATGCCAAGGCCAGGAGCGGCTCGCACCGTGTTGCGCAGCGCCTCGACGCCGGCACGATGCCCAGCAAGCCGTGGCAAGCCACGCGCCTTGGCCCAGCGTCCGTTTCCGTCCATGATGATCGCGACATGCGCGGGGCTTGTCATGTTCTCGCTTTCGAGCCAGCAGTGGCCAGACCCTAAACCTGCATGATTTCAGCTTCCTTATCGGAAAGCAGATGGTCGATGGTGCTGATCGTCTCGTCGGTGAGTTTCTGAACCTGGTCGGACCGCTTGCGATGATCGTCTTCGCTTATATCGCCGTCCTTTTCCGCCTTTTTGAGAAACTCCATGCCGTCCCGGCGCACGTGGCGCACGGCTATACGGGCATTCTCTGCATAACCGTGCGAGATCTTGACCAGTTCCTTGCGGCGCTGTTCGTTGAGCTCGGGCAGCGGAATTCTGAGATTGGTGCCATCGACGATCGGATTGAAGCCGAGATTGGATTCACGGATGGCGCGATCGACCGCGCCGACCATCGACTTATCCCAGACCGAAACCGAAATCATGCGCGGCTCCGGCACCGACACGTTTGCCACTTGGTTGATCGGCATGGTGGTGCCGTAGGCCTGCACCTGGATCGCGTCGAGCAGGTTGCTCGAAGCGCGGCCGGTCCGCAGCGAAGCCAGATCGTGCTTGAACGCAGCGATCGCCCCGTCCATGCGCCGTTTGAGATCATCGTATTCGCCACTCATCATCGTCTCCTCGACCCGTTAGCCGGGTTCACTTCAGGGTAATCCCGTATTCAAGCCTCAATCCGAAAACCGGTTCCCGCTTTCGCCTACGGGAAACCTTCGGTTCGGGATCGGGCTCCCGATCAGTCGTCCGTGACGACCGTGCAACGGCCGCCGCCCCGCAGAATATCACCGAAACCACCCTTCTCGTGGATCGAATAGACGATTATCGGGATGTTGTTTTCGCGCGCAAGTGCAATCGCGGCCGTATCCATGATCGAAAGACCGCGTCTTATGACTTCGCCATGGCTGATGCGCTCGAAGCGGGTCGCATTCGGGTCCTTCTTGGGATCTGCCGAATAAACGCCGTCGACCTGGGTACCCTTGAACAGCGCATCGGCGCCGATTTCTGCCGCGCGCAGCGCCGCGGCCGAATCGGTGGTGAAGAAAGGATTGCCGGTGCCGCCGGCGAAAATGACGACCTTGCCCTGGTTCATGTAGGCGGTCGCTTGACGCTGCGAAAAGCTCTCGCAAAGCTCAGGCATGGCGATTGCCGACAGCACCACCGCGTCGACGCCGATCTTGTTCAGCGAAGTGCGCAGCGCCAGCGAGTTGATGACGGTGGCGACT
>NZ_RZSX01001022.1:0-2067 GCF_004023105.1 Mesorhizobium sp. M5C.F.Ca.IN.020.32.2.1
GTCGCCGACAGCGCCGTGCGGCGGCACTTTCAGCCTGGCATCGGGCGCCGGCGGCACCTTGGTCGCCTCGGCGTTGAAGACGAGCAGCACGCCGTCCCCGCAACGGAAGAAAAGATGCCTGCCGTCGACCTTGCCCAGCAGATCGAGCCCGAGCACGCCGGAATAGAAGTCTTCCGCGGCATCGAGGTTGGTCACGTAGAGGGCTGATTCGAGGATGGCGGAAGGAGTCATGACAGGGTTAAGCTACAGCCAGCTGTTGCAGGCTGACCAGTCGCTGGATGCCTTTCTTGGCCAATTCCATCAGCGCCGTGAACTGCTCTTCTGAGAAAGGCTCGCCCTCGGCCGTGCCCTGGATCTCGACAATGCCGCCCTTGCCGGTCATGACGAAGTTGGCGTCGGTGCCGGCCGAGGAATCCTCGAGATAGTCGAGGTCGATGACCGGCTGGCCGTCATGGATGCCGCAGGAGACAGCCGCGACATGATCCTTCAGCACCTTGGCGACGCTGGCCATCTGCCGGGCTTCCATCCAGCGCAGGCAATCGTAAAGCGCCACCCAACCGCCGGTGATCGAGGCTGTGCGCGTGCCGCCATCGGCCTGTATCACGTCGCAGTCGACGGTGATCTGCTGCTCGCCGAGCGCCTGCAGATCGACCACGGCGCGCAGCGAACGGCCGATCAGCCGCTGGATTTCCAGCGTGCGGCCGCCTTGCTTGCCGGCCGAAGCTTCGCGGCGCATGCGCTCGCCGGTCGAGCGCGGCAGCATGCCGTATTCCGCCGTCACCCAGCCCTTGCCGGAATTGCGCATCCAGCCCGGCACCTTTTCCTCGAGGCTGGCCGTGCACAGCACATGCGTGTCGCCGAACTTCACCAGGCACGAACCTTCCGCGTGCTTGGAGACGCCGCGTTCGAAGGAGATGGCGCGCATTTCGTCGAATTGGCGTTTAGAAGGGCGCATTCAGGCTTTTATCCTATTTTTCGGAATCGTGGCCGGCTTGTAGCCGCACGCGACGAGAGGCGCAAAGGAAAATGGACCAGTTGCGCCGGCGTGGCCGAAGTCTATATCTTTGGGCCGGAGGTGTTTGGCTCGAAATGACCAAGGCAGTCGATCCCAATTCCCAGTCGGCGGCAGTGCTCCAGTCCCCTGCGCTTCAATCGCCCGCACTCCAGTCGCTCGACATGCGCTCGCGCGACATCTTTCGGCGCATTGTCGATTCCTATCTGAAGGACGGCGAGCCGGTCGGCTCACGTAGCCTGTCGCGTATCCTGCCGTCTTCGCTGTCGCCCGCCACCATCCGCAACGTGATGAGTGATCTCGAGCATCTCGGCCTGATCTATGCGCCGCATATCTCGGCCGGCCGGCTGCCGACCCAGGCCGGCCTGCGCTTCTTCGTCGATGCTTTCATGGAGCTTGGCGATCTCTCCGACGAGGAGCGCCGCACCATCGAGGCGCAGGTGCGCGCCTCCGGCTCTGGCGCGACGCTGGAGCACATGCTCATCGAGGCCAGCCAGATGCTGTCCGGCATGTCGCGCGGCGCCGGCCTCGTGCTTGCCGCCAAGAACGAGGTGGCGCTCAAGCACATCGAATTCATCCAACTCGAGCCGACCAAGGCGCTGGCCGTGCTGGTGTCGCAGAACGGCGACGTCGAAAATCGCGTCGTCGACCTGCCGGCCGGCATCACCGTCTCGCAATTGCATGAAGCCTCGAACTTCCTCAATGCCCACATCCGTGGCCGCACGCTGGCCGAGGCGCGGATCGAGATCGCCCGCATCAAGGAAGAGACCAAGGCCGCCCTCGACACGCTGTCGCAGGATCTGGTGGAGAAGGGCCTTGCGGTCTGGGCGGGCGCCGAGAGCGGCCTGCCGGCGCGTCTCATCGTGCGCGGCCGCGCCAACCTGCTGGAAAATGTCACCGCGCAGGCCGACATCGACCTGCTGCGGCATTTGTTCGAGGATCTGGAGACGCAGAACGGGCTGATCCAGCTTCTCGACCTCGCCGAGGAAGGCTCCGGCGTGCGCATCTTCATCGGCTCTGAAAACAAGCTGTTTTCGCTGTCGGGCTCGTCGCTG
>NZ_RZSX01001023.1:0-2062 GCF_004023105.1 Mesorhizobium sp. M5C.F.Ca.IN.020.32.2.1
CAACGGCAGTGTGCGGATGCGCTTTCCGGTGGCGGCGAAGATCGCATTGAGGACGGCCGGCGCGGCGACCGCTATGGTCGGCTCGCCGACGCCGCCCCAGAAGCCGCCGGACGGCAGTATGATCGTCTCCACCTCCGGCATCTCGGCCATGCGCAGAACCTCGTAGCTGTCGAAGTTCTCCTGCTCCATGCGGCCGCGATTGACCGTGCACTCGCCGTAAATGCAGGCGGAAAGGCCGTAGACGAAGGAGCCCTCGACCTGCCGCTCCACCTGTGCGGGATTGACGACATGACCCGGATCGGTGGCCGCCACAATGCGGTGGATCCTGAGCTGCCCGTCGGTGACCGAAACCTCCGCTGCCGCCGCGACAAAACTGCCGAAACCCATGATCTGCGCGAGCCCGCGGTGAACACCCGCTGCGGCCGGGGTGTCCCAGCCGATCCGTTCGGCAACCGCCTCCAGCACAGCGAGATGCTTCGGATGTTTGGCCATCAGCTTGCGGCGGAAGGCGAGCGGGTCGACGCCGGCCGCATGGGCGAGTTCGTCCATGAAACACTCAACGTAGAGCGCGTTCTGGTTGAGGTTCACGCCGCGCCAGAATCCTGGCGGGATCGGCGGGTTGCGCATCGCATGGTCGACAAGCAGATTGTCCACCGTATATCCCAGCGTGCCTTCCGTGCCGGCGAGCACGAGGCCCTGAAAGACCACCGGGTCCATACCGTTCTGCATGCCTTCCGGCCGCACTGCGGCAAGGATCGACTGGCCGGATATGCGCATGTGCAGAGCGGTCAGGTTGCCGTCCGCGTCAAGCGAGCCCGTCAGTCGGCATCGCGTGGTCGGGTGATAGGCGCCGTGCAGCATATCCTCTTCGCGCGACCACATAAGCTTTACTGGCGTTCCTGGCACCTGCTTGGCAATGCTGACCGCCTGGCGCACATAGTCCTGGAAGTTGCCGCGCCGGCCGAAGCCGCCGCCGAGATGGATCTTGTGCACCTCGCATTGCTGCACCGGCAGGCCTGCGGCCTCGGCCGCTGCAGCAAGGCTCGCCTCGCCATTTTGGGTCGGCACCCATACCTCGCAGCGCTCCGGCGTGTAGAGCGCCGTCGCGTTCATCGGCTCCATGGTCGCGTGGTTCTGATAGGGGTAGGCATAGGTCGCCGTGACCGTCCGGCCGGCGGCGGACAGGGCGGCACCCGCGTCACCTTGCTCGGCGCCAATGAAGGCATCATTTGCGGCGAGGCCCTCTTCGAGCATCGCCGCGATCGAGGCGCTGGTGACCTGCCTGTTGGGACCTTCGTCCCAGACGACCGGCAGGGCATCGAGAGCGGTCTTCGCCCGCCACCACGTGTCGGCGACAACGGCAACGGCGGTTTCGTCGACCTGAACGACGGTGCGCACGCCGGGCATGCCTGCGACTGCCGCCGCGTCGAAGCTCTCCACCTTGCCGCCGAAATACGGACAGGCCCGGATCGCCGCGTTGAGCATGTTCGGCAGCTTGAGATCAACACCGTAAACCTGGCTGCCGTTGAGCTTGTCGGCCGTGTCGAGCCGCGGCAGCGGCTTGCCGGCTATGGTCCAATCCTTGGGGTCCTTCAGCGTGATGTTGGCGGGCGGCGTCATCCGCGCGGCGGCGGCGGCCAACTGACCATAAAAGGTGGCGCGATCTGATGCTGCATGCGTGACCATGCCCATCCTTGCAGTGCATTCGCTGGCCGGCACGCCCCATTCGGCGGCCGCTGCGGCAATCAGCATCTCGCGCGCAACGGCGCCACCAATGCGCACATACTCGTGCGACTCGCGGACACCGCGGCTGCCCCCGGTCGAGAAATTGCCCCACACGCGGTCGCGTGCGAGGTTCTGGGCCGGCGACGGATATTCGGTCGTGACCTTTGACCAGTCGCAATTCAGCTCCTCGGCGACGAGTTGCGCCAGGCCGGTCAACGTCCCCTGCCCCATCTCGGAACGGGCGATGCGGATGACAACCGTATCGTCGGGCCTGATCACCACCCAGGCATTGATCTCCGGCGCGGTCTCGGCGCCCTCGGCAGGTGCCGGCTTGATG
>NZ_RZSX01001024.1:0-2060 GCF_004023105.1 Mesorhizobium sp. M5C.F.Ca.IN.020.32.2.1
CTCGTCGAGGATCTTGTCCAGCATCTCGTCAGTGATCTCGTCGGCCGTTTTCAGTTTTCCACGTGCGATGCCCGGCTCGCCATGAATGCCCATGCCGATCTCCATCTCGTCCGGTCCGATCTCGAAATTCGGCCGGCGGGTCTGCGGCAGCGAACAGGGCGACAGTGCCACGCCCATGGTGAAGGTATGATCGTTGGCCTTCCTGGCGATGCGCTCGCATTCATCGAATGACAGCATCCGGTCGCAGGCTGCACCAGCGGCTTTGAAGATGAAGAAATTGCCGGCGACACCACGCCTTCTGTGTCTCTGGTCTCGCGGCGCCGATGCCACATCGTCAGTGGTCAGCACGGTGCGCGCCTCAATGTCATCCATCGCCGCCATCTCGGCGGCCATGTCGAAATTCATCACGTCGCCGGCATAATTGCCATACATGAACAGCACGCCGGCGCCGCCGCTGGCCGCCTTGGCGCATTCGAGGATCGGGTCGGGCGGCGGCGAGGCGAAGACATTGCCGATCGCGGCCGCGTCGGCCAGCCCCTTGCCGACGAAGCCGAGGAATGTCGGCTCGTGGCCGGAGCCACCGCCGATGACGAGGCCGACCTTGCCCTGGCGAGGTCCATCGCGGGCGATAATCGAGCGTGGGCTGCCCGCCGCGCTTTTGAGATGGCGGGGATGCGCAGCCAGGATGCCTTCCAGCATCTCATCGACAGTGCGGTTGCCGTCGTTGACGATCTTCTTGGTCTGCACCTGCATCCTCCCGAGTTTCGTATTTTCGCAGATAGTACAGCGTGTTACCGGGATTTCTACCCGGCGACCGACATTTCAGCGGCGATACGTTCCCGCGCGGCCAGGATCTGCATGCAGGCATTGGCTGCCTCTTTGCCCTTGAGCTTGAAGTGCTCGAAGAAGAGGCGGTGATGTTCCGCGCCGTCATGATAGTTGTGCGAAAGCAGGAGTTTGACCGCCGCGCTGAGAACCTTGACGACGTTCCGACCTGATCGCCCTTGAGGGCAAGGGAGGAGCTGATAACTTGCAGCGTTAAATCGCGATCAGGGGCAAGGCAGGCAGAACCTTGTCCAAGGTGATGGGAAATTCACGCACTCGCACGCCGGTCGCGTTGTAAATGGCATTGGCGATAGCAGCCCCCGCACCGCAGACGCCGAGCTCGCCGAGACCCTTCGCGCCGAGTGGATTGGCCTTGTCGTCATGTTCCTCGAGGAAGACGACCTCCATCTCGGGGACGTCGCCATTGATCGGGACGTGATACTCCGCAAGGTCGTGATTGACGAAGTGGCCGTAGCGCGGGTCGAGCACCGTCTGCTCCATCAGCGCCGCACCGATCCCCCAGGTCATGCCGCCGATGATTTGCGAGCGCGCGGTCTTGGCGTTGAGTATACGGCCCGCGCCCATCACAGCCAGCATCCGGCGCATGCGGATCTCACCGGTATCGCAATCGACTGCGACCTCGGCGAAATGTGCTCCATAGGAATGCTGCGAGTAAGCCTTGTATGACTGGGTGGCGGCGCCTGCGGCTACGGAGCCTTCGGCCTCGAGCCCGTCGGGAGCGATCCTCCGGATGAGGTCGGCCAGGCCTGCCGACCGCTGGCCGAACCTGACCTCGCTGTCGGCAAAGCTTGCCTCGGTGGCGTTCGCGCCGTGCAGTGGCGAGGCTTCGCTCGACCGCGCCGCCTCCACGATCCGTTGCTTGAGGGCGTTGCAGGCGTTATGCAGCGCCGAACCCGCGCTTGCCGCGCCCCAGGAACCGCCGGAGCCGGCGGTACGCGGGAAGCGGCTGTCGCCGAGCTCCACTTTGACGGACGAGATCGGCACGCCGAGATTTTCCGCAGCGATCTGAGTCAGGATCGTATAAGTGCCGGTCCCAATATCGGTCATGTCGAGCCGCGCCGTCACCCGACCGTCCCGGTCGAGTGCAACCCGCGCCGTCGCCGCGCCGATGTAGTTCGGACGGATCGCCGCCGCCATGCCGTAGCCGATGAGCTTCCGGCCCTCTCGGGTGCGGCCGGGTGTCGGGTTTCTCCGCTCCCAACCGAAACGGCGGG
>NZ_RZSX01001025.1:0-2041 GCF_004023105.1 Mesorhizobium sp. M5C.F.Ca.IN.020.32.2.1
GGATGGTTTTTCATCGCGTCTAGGAGGGCGGACGGGCTCTCCAACATCGCGGCGAAATCCGAGACCAGGCAGCCGATGCCGAGTGAAATCGACTCCTTGTTGGTGTAAAGGAAGCCGAGCCCGGCCATGTCGCGAGAGATCGTGCCCACGGCCTCGATTACGCAGCCTTCATCGCCCTTGACACCGAACCGCTGGTCAATGACCTCTTCGGGCAAGAAATGCATTTCCTTGACGGCAAGCGCCACGGTCTCCGGCTTCGGCATCTCGCGCAGGCCTGCGCGAGTGCCAAGCAATCCCGACACCCCTTCTGCGAGAACGACCACATTCGCGAAGACCACTCCGCCAGCCCGGTCTGTGCGGACGCCGATCACCTTGCCATTGCCATCACGGACGAGTTCCGTCGCGGTCGTCTCACACAGGACCGTCGCGCCAGCCTCGCGCACCTTGCGGGAAAACCATTTGTCGAACTGGGCGCGGATGATCGTGTAGCGGTTGGGTTTCGCCTCATTGAAGTCGTCCGACCGGTAATGAATTCCGGTGTGAGATGTGTTGTCCATCACCCAAAGTCGCTGTTCGACCAGGTGCCGCTCGAGGGGCGCATCATCCCGGAAGTCCGGGATGATCTTCTCCAGCATGTTCGCGTACATTATGGCGCCCTGGACGTTCTTAGAGCCCGGATATTCCCCGCGCTCCAACTGCAGTACCTTCAGCCCCTGGCTTGCCAAAGTGTAAGCAGCTGCGTTTCCGGACATGCCGGCTCCGACCACAATGGCATCGAATTGTTCAATCATGTCCTCTCCCTCAACTCGCAAGCTTGTCTCGACTGTGCGGCGACAGCCGCCGGGTGAAGGCTTCCGTGAGTGCGGGCAGGAAGCGGATTGCATCCGTGACGATCCCGAGGTGGGCGAACTCGAAAATCGGCGCGTTCGGATCGGTGTTGATCGCGACGATGAGATCGGCCCCCTCGACCCCAACTCGGTGCTGGATGGCGCCGGAAATTCCGGCCGCGATGTAAAGCTTCGGTCGAATGGTCTTGCCAGTTTGGCCAATCTGGCGATCAGCCGGCATCCAGCCCTTCTGGACCAAGGGGCGCGAACAGCCATGCTCGGCGCCGATCGCTCGGGCAAGATTCTTCACAAGCTGAAGGTTCTCCGCCGCACCGAGACCGAGGCCTCCCGCAACCACGACATCCGCATAGGCAAGATTTGCCATTGCCGACTGGTTATCCGGTAGGAAGCCGAGGACTTTGGTGACGATATCGTCCTCAACGAGCGACAGCTTGTGCCGCATGACACGCCCGACCGGCTTATCCACCCGTTGCGGCATAGGCATGACCCTTGGTCGCACCGTCGCCATTTGCGGCCGGTAATTTAGTGTATAGATCGTACACAACAACGAGCCACCAAAAGTCGGACGGGTCGCGGCGAGTGAACCGTCGGAATCTACATCAAGTTCGGTGCAGTCGGCCGTGAGCCCCGTCTGCAGGGTCGTCGCTACCGAGCCCGCAAGATCCCTGCCCAGTGTGGTCGCGCCGAGAAGGAGGATTTCGGGTTTATGGGTATTGACCAGATCCGTGAGCGCCTTGGCGAACGGCTCGTTGCGGTAGTCGGCGAGCGGCGGCGCATCGACGATGTAGACAAGATCCGCCCCGTAAGCGAAGGCCTCGGCAACAGCGTCCTCGACCATCTCGCCCGGCGGTCCCAGCACGACGCCCGCGAGCTGGACTTCAAGCTTGTCGGCTAATTTGCGGCCTTCACCCAGCAGTTCGAATGATACAGGATGCACATTGCCGCGTTCGAGCTCGAGGAAGACCCACACGTGCCGGTAGTCTTTGAAACGGTCGGGAAGTTCTTTCTTTACACCGGCACGGCCGGGGGCAAGGCGAGGGGTAGCTTGGCTTGCGGTCGACATTTTCTGCTCCTGGCCGTCACGTGCCGCTGTTGAAGGCCAACTCATGTTCCAGCGCCGGCCGGCGGGTTAAGATATCGGCGATGAGTTCATCGGCGATGTCCTGCAAGCCCTTTTCCGCGGTGTCGATCTG
>NZ_RZSX01001026.1:0-2038 GCF_004023105.1 Mesorhizobium sp. M5C.F.Ca.IN.020.32.2.1
CCTTTGGCTGCTCGACCTCCCCCGCCTTGGGTTCGTTGTCGGCGGCCGCGCTGCCGACGGACGAGAACTCGCCCGTCACCATCCATGCAGCGAACCCGACAAGCACAACAATGGCTGCAAGCTTGTGAAACCTGTATTTCGGCATCGTCGTTTTTCCAGTGCGCGGGGTTCGGCCAGGCCGCGTCTTCTAACTCGGGCGCGTCGCCGATATGGGTGCGCGCAAGGCCGTGTTCAACTTGCCGTGATCGGCGAATGAGCTTCTACATCAAAGTTGCACCGCAATATAGTCAGAAAAGTTGATGGGTAATACTTCGCTGGGCAGGATGCGCCCGCCGCCACGAGGCGCGCCGGATCAGCGCAGCCGTTCCGTCTGCCACATGGCGGTCGGCGCAGCGCGGATACGAAAGCAACCGCTAGACCGCGACCCTCGACGAACCCTTGGCTGCATCAACCGTCGTCGTTGCCGTGCCTTAGGCTTTCCTCTGCCGCTGGGGAGGCGCTATCGAAACGGCATGGCAGCAGCTGTCAGCATGATGGGAATATTTCATGCAAAGGTCACCTCCTTCGACAAGGGCAGCGTCCGGATGCGCTTGCCGGTCAGTGCGAAGACGGCGTTGGCGAGTGCCGGTGCCGCCGGCGGTGTGCCGACTTCGCCGACGCCGCCCATCTTGTGAAAATTCTCCAGGATTGCAACTTCGAACGCCGGACACTGGAAGATGCGCATGGCGTCGTAATCGTGAAAATTCGACTGCTCGACCATGCCGTCGGCGAAAGTAATCTCCTGACCCATCGCCGCCGACAAGCCATAGACGGCGGCGGAGATGAGCTGCGCCTCGATGATATCAGGATCGAGTGCGGTGCCGACATCGGCCGCGATCCATACCTTCTCAATGCGGATTCCGGACGGCGTGTCGGCGATCTGGACGATCTCGCCGACCCAACTGCCGAAAGACAGCGTGAACGCGATGCCCTTGGCCTTGCCGGCGGGCAGCGTCTCGCCCCATTTCGCCATTTCGGCGACCTTCTCGACCACCTTCACCGCTGCCGGATAGGCAGCCATAAGCTTTTTGCGCAGATCGACCGGATCGGTTTTCCCGGCGACAGCGATCTCGTCCAGAAATCCTTCATGGAAGAAACCGTTGATCGAACTGCCGACCGATCGCCAGGAGCCGACGGGGATCGAGACGGGTGCGGCGACGCCGGTCACTCGGTAATTCGGGATCGTATAGGGCTGGTTATGGGCTCCGTCGACGATGGACTTGTCGGGCCCGAGCGGCGATATCGAAGGAAACAGCCGGCGCAAGGTGCTGGCTATCAGCGATGGCGAGGCGATTGTCATGTCGACGGCAATCGGCATGCCGTCGTTGCCAAGCCGCGCCTGGAATTTGCCGACAGAAGCCGGCCGGTAGGCGTCGTGGCGCATGTCCTCCTCGCGCGTCCAGATCACCTTGATCGGCCGGCCTGCCGTTTCTTTCGCCATCAGTGCGGCACAGAGCGCATAATCCACCTCGACACGTCGGCCGAAGCCGCCGCCCATGAAGGTGGTGTGGACGTTGACATTGTCCTGCTCGATGCCGACAGCATTGGCGCAAAGCTGCCGCACCAAGGTCGGCGCTTGATTGCCGCACCAGATGTCGAGGACGCCATCCTTCAACCGCGCCGTGGCGTTCATCGGCTCCATCGTCGCATGTGCCAGATAAGGCACCGCGTAGTCGGCCTCGACGATCTTTTCGCGCGGCGCGTCGGCGAAGGCGGTATTCACGTCGCCATCGTCGCGCATCACCGACCCTTTTGTGCCGAGTGTCCGCTTCAGCGCCTTTGAAATGCCGGCGCTATCAAGCGGATATTCGGGATCGGCCCATTCGGTGTCGATCGCCTCCGCCGCCTTGAACGCCGTCCAGGTGTTTTCGGCGATGATGCCGAAGCCGTGGCCGTAATTCGTGTCGATCGGCACGATTTTAATCACGCCAGGCATTTTCTCGGCCTTGGAGAAATCGGCCTCGACCGGCTTGGCCCAGAAACGCGGGCTCATCTTAAC
>NZ_RZSX01001027.1:0-2026 GCF_004023105.1 Mesorhizobium sp. M5C.F.Ca.IN.020.32.2.1
CTGTATCCTCTCCAGCCCTGAATGCCTCGTTGAATACGCCGATATCTTCGACCATCTCCCGCCTCATAACCATACTGGAAGGAATAATCGGCCCATCACGCAGAAAATATGTCGGCAGCGTATCGCATTGGTCCGCGCGATAGCGGCGCACGGCGACGTGTAGAGCATCGGACAGATCCGGAGCGGAAAAATCGACAAAATCGCCATAGACAAGACCTGCCTTGCAGCCATTGCCCAAGACGGCTAATTGACGTTCAAGCTTGTCCTCGGCCCAGAAGTCATCGCCGTCGAGAATTGCAATAAGATCGCCAGCAGCATGTCTGATGGCAAGATTCCTCGCCGATGGAAGCCCGATCCCCGCCGTCGTCAGGACATGTGCGCGCGGTTCCCTGCGACCCAGCGATGCAATCACTTCCGACGAGCCGTCCTTCGAGCCATCATTGACAATGATGATCTCTTTGATGTGGCTCGACGCCGTCTGATTGATCACGCTTTCCACTGCCTGCACGATGAAGCGTTCTTCATTGTGACATGTCATGATAACCGAAACACTCATCTCGTGTTTCCTGGCAATGGGCTCGCGAGAAATCGAGGATGTCTCATGCCCCTGGGGTGGCTCCTCCGCGTCCTGTGCAATGATAGGCAAAGCCCGTGCCGCGTCAATTCAGGCAGGAGCGAGACAAGACTCAGCGCAACGAAAGCTCGTGTGCCGGAGGCTTCTGTTCCAACATAAAAGGCGCAGGGAACAAGGAGCACGAGGGGCAGAAGCCTTGCCTGGACCGCTCCGATCAATCCGAGAGAAAGCGCCCGGCTTAGAGTACGGCTTAAGCGAAACCATGCAGCAATCCATATGAGAACATAGAGGCTGAGCCCAATGATGCCGTTCTCGGTGAGGATACGTTGAAACTCGCCATGTATCCCAAGCTGCAACTCGTCAGGAAGTTCGCTGAAATCCGTCTCGATAATATTCTTGAATTGGTTCGTACCCACGCCCATCAGTGGATGTTCGGAGATGAGTTGTCTGGACAGCGTGAAAGCAAACGCGCGCTGTACATTGCTCGGGGTGTCTCCGGGGGCATATTTCCCCTTCGCGGCCAGATATTCGTATTGCCCCATGCTCAGCGGATCGAGAATGGTCTGCATTTGCTTCTCGACATAGGCGTTATTGATCGTGGTCGACAGCACGAAAAGTGCCACGAAGCCAGCGGCGATCGCTGGCACCATCGCAGCGAGCCGTCCGCGCATCAGAAGCGCGGCGGTCAGAAAGAGGTAGATCAAAAGCGCCTTGCGTTCCCCGGATAGCAGGAGCAGGGGAAGTATCCCTACCCATACCAACCAAAGGGTGCGCCGCTTGCCCCGGTTGACGAAGAGGAGGAGCCCTGCGAGCGCAATTGGAAGGAAGGTGAACGCGAGCCTCGGATCGACCAGATGCTTCCAACCGACCAAGTAGCCATGGGCGACATGCCAGGTGATCGTATACGCGAGAATCAGCATCATGCCGAAAAGCAAGATGTTGACGGCCTTCTGCGTCTCGAGCCATCTAGCCTCCTGTGCGATGGCGAACGCAAAGGCGCCCACGGTGGACATCTGCAACAGCTCGCGCAGGCCGTTCTCTGGGTCCACGCTGAAGGCCGAGACCATGTGCCAGCCCAAGAAGGGCAGGAGCAGTAGAAAACCGGCTGAAAAAGCCAAATTTCGCCAACGCCCCGTCGCCAGGCCAAAAAAAAGCATCAGCAATGCGATCAGCTCGAACGGACGCAGCAATACAAGACCCGTCTCGAACCTGATTGGCAGGAAGAGGCTCAGTATCGCGAATGTGAGGAGATAACGCATCACAGCCCCCTCGCGGCGCGATATTCTTTTAGCACGTTCTCTTTCCCGGAAACAGAACTTGTTGGATGTATCAATGCCAGCCCGCGGAGAAACACTTCACGCTGCTCCAGCCGACGACCCCATCGTTCCGCCCGCTGTGGCAATCGCATATCGAAGAGGTTTCCGCCTGTTGGGAAAACTCACCCTCCTCGGC
>NZ_RZSX01001028.1:0-2022 GCF_004023105.1 Mesorhizobium sp. M5C.F.Ca.IN.020.32.2.1
ACGGTCCGTGTCCGCTTCGCCGACCTGCGCTCGGTGACGCGCTCGATCACGCTCGATCAGCCGATTTCGGCAACCGCGATGCTGGCCGAGGTCGCCGAGGCGCTGGTGCGCAAGGTGCTTGTCGATCATCCGCACGAAAAGACCATTTCGCTGCTGGCGATCGCCGTCTCGCATCTGGAAAAGCAACCGGGCCTACAGCTGGAACTGCCGCTCGGCCTCGATGACGACCGCCGCCGCCCCGGCACAAGGAAGGGCGTGGCGCGCTGGACCGCCGACCGCGCCGTCGATAAGATCCGCGACCGCTTCGGCTGGGAGGCGGTCGGCTATGCCTCGGTCGCGCTCGGACTGTCGCGGTCGATTCCCGATGCCTTTCGCGAGCTGGCCGAAAAGGAGTTGTGAGCCGGTTTGGCCGGACCGATGCGATGCAGAAAGTCCACTTCGCGCCCTCTTGAGCGTTCGCCATTGGCGCCGCGCAGGACCACTTGAGCGCAAGCGTCCCAGTCAGGCGAGGCGAATATTCGTCTCGAAGAGGGCTAGTCAAGCGAAGCCAGGGGCGACACGGCCGGTCCGTTCAAAGCCGTGCCGTCGATAGCAAAATGCGAGCCGTGGCAGGGGCAGTCCCAGCAGCGCTCGAGGGAATTCCAATGGACATGGCAGCCGATATGCGTGCATGCGGCCGAGCGCTTGTAGAGCGTGCCGCCGTCATCGCGAAACGCGGCGATTTTGGTGAGCCCTTCGCGGACGATGGCACCTTCTCCCGGTCGCAGCTTGTCGACGGAATCGATTTCGCCAGGCGCGATATACTCGGCAAAACTCTTGAGCGCTGTCGCATTCTCCGACAGATAATCGCCGATCGCGCCTGCCGTCTTGCGAGACGGCTCGTAAAGTTCGCGCCAGCGGCTTTCCCCCTTCAGAATCAGGTCGGAAATCAACAGGCCGGCGACGACGCCATGGGTAATGCCCTGGCCGGAATCCCCAGTCGCCACAAAGACGCGACGGTTGCCAGGATTGCGGCCGATGAACCCCGCATAATCGACGGTCTCCATCACCTGCCCGGACCACCGGTTGGTTTCCACGCCGACATCGGGCACCAGCCTTTTGGTCCAGGCCGCCAGGGCCGCGAAGCGATCACCGGCATCATCGGCCTGCCCTGTTTTGTGGTCTTCACCTCCAACGATCAGGAAGTCGGTCCGATCTTCGCCAGGCTGAAGCCGAACGTAGTGGTAAGGGTCTTCAGTATCCCAATACAGGGCATCCGGTATGGTATCGCGCGCGATCTCGAACGACATCGCGTAGGTCCGATACGGCGCTTGCTTGGTATGGAGGGCGACCCGATCGTTGATCGGCGAGTTGGTGGCGACAACGGCCGATTTGGCGGACACGGTAAAGCCTGAAACCGTGGTTGCGCGCACGCCGCGGTCAGTCTCCTCGACCTTTTCGACAACGGTATCGGCATAAAGCGCGCCGCCGCGCGAGCGGATGCCTACGGCCAGCCCGCGGAGATATTTGAGCGGGTGGAAGGTCGCCTGATTGGCGTATCGAAGGGCCTGCGCATCCGAAAAGCCTGCAAACGGCACACCCCTGATCTTCTCGACGTCGACACCGATTTTCAGACCGGCGTCCAGCTGGCGCTTGATGTCGGATTGCTGCCTGCCGGAAGCCGGAAAGAGAAAGCCGTCGAGGCGTCGGAAATCGCACGCGATACTCTCGCTCTCCTGGATTGATTGGATACGGTCGATAGCGGCCGACTGGCTTTGGTAATACATCCGCGCCAGCTCCTCACCGCGCAATTTGGTCAGTTCCGAAAAGTAGTCGTCGCAAACGGATGACAGGTGCGCGGTAGTGCGAGCCGTCATGCCGCTTCCGATCCGGCCGCGATCGAGGACCGCCACCTTTTGCCCGGCGACGGCCAGTTCGTACGCGACCGACAGTCCGGCAATTCCAGACCCGACGACCACGACATCGACCTGTTCGCTCTGCCCGAGCGCGACCGCGTCGGGCGCTACTTCGGTCGCCGCCCAG
>NZ_RZSX01001029.1:0-2021 GCF_004023105.1 Mesorhizobium sp. M5C.F.Ca.IN.020.32.2.1
GTCCACGGCCGAGCTCGAAGGCGCAGAAATGCAGGAAATGGCCGCTGGCCGGTCTGGTGCCGACGACCGGCCGCAAATATTCCGGGCTGGCTGCGATCAGCCCCGGCGGCAAGATGCCCTTCTCGACCAGGCGGTTCGGCCCGTAGATATCGGCGATCGTTTCCTCGAACAGCTCGGCCCGCTGGACCAGCCCGGCGCTGATCGCGGCCCATTCCTGGTCCTCGATCAGCAGCGGCACATGCGCCAGCGGCCATTCGCGCTCATTGGCGCCGGCCTTGTCGTAGACGCGGTAATAGACGCCGGCGTCGCGCAGATACTGGTCGGCGCGAGCGAAGCGCTGGGCGAGCTTTTCGGGGCCCAGTTCCTCCAGTGCCTCGATGAAGTCCTTCCAGACCGGGCGGGGATTGCCTGATGCATCGACCATCTCGTCGACGACACCGTCGATCGGCTGATAATGCTCCAGCAGGTTATGCGATCTGCCGCGTATTTTCTTGTGATTCCCCTTTGCCATGGCTGATCAGAGTCTTGCAGGTCGCCTGAGGTCAAGGGTCATCGGGAAATCCTCAGAGGCTCGTTCGTCGCGCAGCACGTAGCCGGACGGCGTATGGCCACGCGGCTCGAAGCGGGCGAGCCGTCGCGCCTCAGCTTCATTGCCGTTGACCGGGAAGGTGTCGTAGCTGCGCCCGCCCGGATGTGCGACATGGTAGACGCAACCGCCGATCGCCCGGCCCGACCACCGATCGTAGATGTCGAAGACCAGCGGCGTATTGACCGGCAGCGCGGGATGCATGCCCGATGCCGGCTGCCAGGCCTTGAAGCGGACGCCCGCCACCGCGATCTCTCTGGTGTCGGTCACCTTCATCGGCACGATGCGGCCGTTGCAGACGACCGCGTGACGCTCCGGGTTAAGCCCTTCGGTCTTCACCTGCAGCCGCTCGACCGAGGAATCGACGAAGCGCACGGTTCCGCCGATGGCGCCCTGCTCGCCCATGACATGCCACGGCTCCAGCGCTTGCCGCAGTTCCAGCTTGATGCCGGCATGCTGGACCTCGCCGCAGAACGGGAAGCGGAATTCGAGCTGCGCGTCGAACCATTCGGGACGGAATTCAAAGCCGTTCAGCTTGAGGTCGTCCAGCACGTCGAGAAAATCCGCCCAGACATAGTGCGGCAGCATGAAACGGTCATGCAGCGACGTGCCCCAGCGCACGAAGCGGCCATCGAGCGGATTCTTCCAGGCGCGGGCGATGATGGCGCGCACCAGCAATTGCTGCGCCAGACTCATGCGCGCATTGGGCGGCATCTCGAAGCCGCGGAACTCGACCAGCCCCAGCCGGCCGGTCGGCCCGTCGGGCGAAAACAGCTTGTCGATGCAGATTTCCGACCGATGCGTGTTCCCCGTCACGTCGGTCAGAAGGTTGCGGAACAGCCGGTCGACCAGCCACGGCAACGGCGCGCTGCCACTGTCCGGATGCGGCACCTGCGCCATCGCGATCTCGAGCTCGTAGAGCGAATCGTGACGCGCCTCATCGAAACGCGGCGCCTGGCTGGTCGGGCCGATGAACAGGCCGGAGAATAGATAGGACAGCGACGGGTGCCGCTGCCATTGCAGGACAAGGCTCTTCAGCAGGTCGGGGCGGCGCAGGAACGGGCTGTCGTTGGGTGTTGCGCCGCCGACGACGACATGGTTGCCGCCGCCTGTGCCGGTGTGGCGGCCGTCTATCATGAACTTGTCGGCGCCGAGCCGCGTCTGCCGCGCCTCCTCGTAGATCGCTGTGGTCGTCGCCACGCAGTCCTGCCAGTTCGCAGCCGGATGGATGTTCACCTCGATGACGCCGGGATCCGGAGCCACGCGGATGACGTTGAGGCGCGGATCGTGAGGCGGACCGTAGCCCTCGATATGCACCGGCAGGCCGATAACCTTTGCCGCGTTCTCGGCCGCTGCGACCAGTTCGAGATAGTCTTCCAGCGCCTCGACCGGCGGCATGAATACACAAAGCCGCCCGTCGCGCGGCTCGACCGAC
>NZ_RZSX01000102.1:0-10998 GCF_004023105.1 Mesorhizobium sp. M5C.F.Ca.IN.020.32.2.1
GGCCGGCAGCTCCATGCATCTCCATATGTCGGTCGTCGACGAGGCCGGGAATACGCTGTTTGCCGGGCGCGACGATGCCGACACCGAAATGTTCTGCCATTTCGTCGGCGGCCTGCAGAAATACCTTCCCGAGTTGATGCCGCTGTTTGCGCCGGACGTGAATTCGTTCCGCCGCATCCGGCCGAACCACAGCGCCCCGGCCAACATCGAGTGGTCGCACGACAACCGCTCCTGCGGCCTGCGCGTGCCGGCCGGCGGGCGCGCCGCGCGGCGGGTGGAAAACCGGCTGCCCGGCGCCGATTCCAATCCCTATCTGGCGATGGCCGGCTCGCTGCTCTGCGGCTATCTCGGCGTCGAAAAAAAGCTCTCGCGCTCGCCAGAGGCATCGGGCAATGCCTATCGCAGCAAGAGCACGCTGCCGAAAACCATGGAGGAGGCGCTCGACCGTTTCGCTGCGTGCAGTCCGGTTCGGGAGTTGCTCGGCGAGGATTTCTTCCAGACCTATCTGCGCGTCAAGAGTGTCGAGCTTGACCTGTTCCAGAGCGTCGTCACCAGCTGGGAACGCGACCACCTGCTGCTCAAGGTATGATGATGAGCCTCAACTCCGGCCTGGATATCGGCAAATCCTACTATGTCGCGACGGCCAATCCGGCTCCGGAGCATTCGGCGCTGCAGGGCGACATCGACGCCGATCTGGTGGTGGTCGGCGGCGGCTGCACCGGCCTGTCCGCAGCCCTTCATGCGGCCGAGCGCGGGCTGAAGGTGGTGCTCCTCGAAGGCGGCAAGATCGGCTGGGGGGCGTCCGGGCGCAATGGCGGCCAGATAATCCCCGGGCTGCGCAAGGGCGCCAAGGGTCTGGTCAAGCTGTATGGGCCCGAACGGGCGCGGGCGCTGTTCGATCTCGCCTTCGAGGCGCGCGGACTGGTGCTCGACCTGATCGAGCGCCACGCCATCGATTGCGACCTCCGGCTGACCGGCCACCTCGCCGGTGCGGTCAACAGCTCCGACCTGCGCGACCTCGAAGAAGAGGCTGAGTGCCTTGCCAGCGTGATGAATTTTCATGACGTCGAGATGCTGTCGGCGGCGCAGGCGCGTGGAATGGTGAACACGCCCTATCACGGCGCGATGTACGAGAAGCTCGGCGGCCATATGCATCCGCTGAACTACACGCTGGGTCTTGCCCGCGCCGCGGCAGCGGCGGGCGTCAGCATCCATGAGAAATCGGTGGCGCTGCGGGTGGAGCGGGAACCTGCCATCAGGGTTGCGACGGCCAAGGGCTCGGTCCGGGCCAGGCATGTCGTGCTGGCCGGCGACGCCCTGCTCCAGGGGCTCGAGCCGCGCGTCAACAGCCGCATCATGCCGGTCGGCAACTACATCGTCGCCACCGAGCCGCTGGACGACCCGAGCGACGTCATCCCAAGCAATGTCGCCGTTTCCGACACCCGCTTCGTGGTCAACTACTACCGGCTGTCGGCGGACGGACGCCTGCTGTTCGGCGGCGGCGAGCGCTACACGCCGTCGCCGCCCGCCGACATTGCCGGCTTCGTGCGGCCGCATATGGAAAAGACCTTTCCGCAATTGCGCGGCCGCCGCATCGACCATGCCTGGGGCGGCCTCGTCTCCGTGACGACATCGCGCCTGCCGGATGTCGGCCACTATGGCGAGGTCTATTTTGCGCATGGCTATTCCGGCAAGGGCGTGATCCTGTCGACACTGTCGGGAAAGCTGCTTGCTGAGGCAATCACGGGCGATAATTCGCGGCTTGATCTGTTTTCGACGCTGAGGCCGTTGCCATTTCCCGGCGGCACCGCCCTGCGCGGTCCGCTTTATGTGCTCGGCATGCTCTGGTACGCCATGCGCGACCGCATCAAGCATTGAGCGCAAGCGAGCGGGGCCGTAGCAGGGAAACGCAAAAGAGAGCTGTTAGATGGCCGAGGCCTATATCTGCGACTACATTCGCACGCCGATCGGACGCTTTGGTGGGTCATTGTCTTCGATCCGCACCGACGACCTTGGCGCGATCCCCCTGAGAGCATTGGTCGGGCGCAACCCCGGCATCGATTGGGCCGCGATCGATGACGTCGTCTATGGCTGCGCCAACCAGGCCGGCGAGGACAACCGCAATGTCGCGCGCATGGCACTGCTGCTGGCCGGGCTGCCCAAGGAGGTTTCCGGCTCGACCGTCAATCGCCTCTGCGGTTCGGGCATGGATGCCATCATCATCGCCGCACGCGCTATCAAGGCGGGCGAGGCGGAACTGATGATATCAGGCGGCGTCGAATCGATGAGCCGTGCCCCTTTCGTCATGCCCAAGGCGGAGACGGCCTTCTCCCGCAATGCCGAGATTCACGACACCACCATCGGTTGGCGTTTCGTCAACCCGCTGATGCAGGAGCAGTACGGCATCGATTCGATGCCGGAGACCGGCGAGAATGTCGCGGAAGAGTTCGCCGTCTCCCGCGCGGACCAGGATGCGTTTGCCGTGCGCAGCCAGGACAAGGCGGTGGCCGCGCAGGCCAATGGCCGGCTGGCGAAGGAGATCACTCCCGTAACGATCCCGCAGCGCAAGGGCGACGCGGTCGTCTCGAAGGATGAGCATCCACGCGGGGGTACGACGATCGAGACGCTGGCGAAACTCCCGACGCCGTTCCGGCAAGGCGGCACGGTCACGGCCGGCAATGCGTCGGGTGTCAACGATGGTGCCGCGGCGCTGATCGTCGCTTCGGAAGCTGCCGTGAAGAAATATGGGCTGACGCCGATCGCCCGCATCCTCGGAGGTGCGGTCGCCGGCGTGGTGCCGCGCATCATGGGCATCGGCCCCGTGCCGGCGACACAGAAGCTGTGTGCCCGGATCGGGCTGAAGCCGGCAGATCTCGACGTCATCGAGCTCAACGAAGCCTTTGCCTCCCAAGCCATCGCCGTGCTCCGCCAGCTCGGCATTGCCGAGGACGCGGAGCACGTCAACCCGAATGGCGGCGCCATCGCACTCGGCCATCCTCTCGGCATGTCGGGTGCGCGCATATCAGGCACTGCGGCGCTGGAGCTCAGGGAGCGCGGCGGCCGCTATGGGCTCGCCACCATGTGCATCGGCGTTGGCCAAGGCATCGCCGTGGCGCTGGAACGGCAGTAAAACAAGATCGAGCGCCGGCCGCGGTATGCCACGGCGGCCGGCAGCTGCTGCTCCCCCGAAAATTTGACCATGTGGACAAAGGTGAGGCTCCGTTCCATAGTTCCCCAGCTGACACTTCAAAGAAACAGCCGGCTCGGCACGGCGCCAATCAGAGGGGCATGCGATGGAAAACGGGAAGAGCAAAGTCCAGTCGAAATGCAAAGGGCTTTCGCGACGCAGCGTTCTGGAACTGGGCGCGCTCGGCCTGGCAGCAACCATGCTGCCGGGTCTGGCCTTAGCTCAGGACAAGAAGCTGAAGGTGGCGGCGATCTTCGCCACGCCGACCGAGGAGCCATGGGTCCACCAGATCCATGTCGCCCTGCAGAGGGCCGAGAAGGAACTCGGCATCGAGTACAAATGGTCGGAGAAGGTTCAGACGGCGGATTTCAGCCGTGTCATGCGCGAATATGCGCAAGGCGGCTATGAGCTGGTAATGGGCGACGCCTTCGCCGCCGAACGGGAATCCCGCCGGACCGCCAAGCAGTTCCCGAAGGTTGCCTTCCTGTTCGGCTCCGGCGCCGGGCCGGCCGAGCCGAATTTCGCAGTCTTCGACAATTGGATCCACGAGCCGGCTTATCTCTCCGGCCTGATCGCCGGAAAGATGTCGAAATCAGGCACGATCGGCGCCGTTGCGGCGATGGGCATTCCGGAAGTGAACCGGCTCGTCAATGCCTTCTTTGCCGGCGCCCGGGAGGTCAATCCTAACATCAAGCGGAAGGTCGCTTTCATCGGCTCTTTCTTCGACCCGCCAAAGGCCAAGGAAGCGGCTATCGCCCAGATCGACGCCGGTGTCGACGTGATCTATGCCGAACGTTTCGGCGTCATCGAAGCGGCGGTCGAGAGAAAGATCCTCGCCATCTCCAACATGTCCGACCAGTCCAACCTCGGCCCGGACACGGTGATAACCGGCCCGGTGTGGGACATGTATCCGACGGTCGAGCACGCGATCAAACTGGTCAAGGCCGGCGTCTTCACCGCCCAGGATTACGGTGATTTCTCGCGCATGGCTAAGGGCGGCTCCTTTCTGGCGCCGTACCACAAATTCGACAAGACGTTGCCCGCCGACGTCAAGGAGCTGGTCGAGAAGAAAAAGGCCGAAATCCTCGACGGCAATTTCCGCGTCGATGTCGACGAGAACACGCCGGTTTCGGATTGAGTTTTTTACCCTCCCCCTTGCGGGGAGGGTCGATCCGCGAAGCGGAGCGGGGTGGGGGTCGGCGCCGTACCCCCCATCCCGTCTCTCGATCTTCGCTTCGCTACGATGGTAAGCCGACCCTCCCCACAAGGGGGAGGGTGAAGAGTCGCGCCATCTCCCACCAGGAGCACCCTTGTCAACATCAGCCCCACTCATCGAAATGCGCGGCATCTCCAAGAGCTTCGGCGCCGTCAAGGCAAACGAAGCCGTCGATCTCAGCGTCGCGCCGGGTGAGATTCTCGGGCTGCTGGGTGAAAACGGCGCCGGCAAGACGACGCTGATGAACGTGCTGTTCGGCGCCTATGCGCCCGACGCCGGCGAGATCCTGGTTCAGGGCCGGCCGGTGACGATCAACAGCTCGGCCGACGCGCTTGCCGCCGGCATCGGCATGGTGCACCAGCACTTTCATCTCGCACCGCGGCTTTCGGTGCTGGAAAACCTGCTGATCGGCATCCCCGGAAAGTCGGGCCGGATCGACCGCGCCGGCGGGCTGGCGCGGCTCAACGAGATCGGCCGGCAGCATGGACTCACGCTCGATCCGGACCTTCCCGTCTCGGTGCTGTCGATCGGCGAGCAGCAGCGGCTCGAAATCGTCAAGGCGTTGTTTCGCGGTGCAAGGCTGCTGATTCTAGACGAGCCGACGGCGGTGCTGGCGCCGACAGAGGTCGACGGGCTGTTTTCGGCGCTGCGCTCGATGGCGGCCCAGGGCCTCGGCATCATCTTCATCTCGCATAAGCTCAACGAGGTTAGGGCGCTCACCCATCGCTGCGTGGTGCTGCGGCATGGCCGCGTGACCGGGCGCGTCGATACCCCCGCAAGCACGACATCCTCGGAGATGGCGAGGCTGATGTGCGGCCACGAAATCGTTCCGCCGGCCAGGGGACCATCGACGACAGGTGCCCCGGTGCTGACCCTCGACGGCATCTCGACGTCGCGGCATTCCGGCATGGCGCTGCGCGACGTGTCGCTCGTCGTGCGTGCCGGCGAGATCCTCGGCGTTGCCGGTGTCGCGGGCAATGGCCAGCGGGCGCTTGCCGAGGTGATCTCCGGCGTTCGCGCGCCCGATGCCGGCCGGATGACGATAGCCGGCAAAATGGTCTCGCGGTTCTCGCCGCGCGAGGTGCAGGCGCTCGGTCTCGGACGCATCCCGGAAGACCGGATGACGACCGGTCTGGTCACCAATTTGCCGCTGGCGGATTCGATGGTGCTGCCGCGCATCGGCACGGGGGCGTTCAGCCGCAACGGCCTGCTCAGGCCGGATGCGATCCGCGCCTTCGCCGAAGCGCAGATCAAGGCCTATGACATACGCTGCCCCGGACCGATGACGCGGGCCGGAGCGCTGTCCGGTGGCAATCTGCAAAAGGCGCTGCTGGCGCGCGAGCTCGCCTTCGACCCCAAGGTGCTGATCGTGTCGCAGCCGACGCGAGGTCTCGACATCGGTGCGGCGCGCTTCATCCACGAAAAGTTCCTCGACATGCGTGGCAGGGGCTGCGGCATCATCGTCCTCGGCGAGGATCTCGAAGAGCTGCTCATGCTCTGCGACCGCATCGCGGTGATGTATGAGGGACGGATCGTCGGCACGCTCGACAGCGCCGACGCCACCATTGCGCGGCTCGGCCTGATGATGACCGGGGCGGAGGGGACAGCCTGATGTTTCGCCTCGAAGCCCGCACCAGCACGCCCGGCTGGTTCAATCTCGCTCTGCCACTGCTGGCGATCGGAGCAACGCTGGTGCTGTGCAGCGGCCTCATCGCGTTGGCCGGTGCCGGCGTCATCGAAGCCTATGGTGTGATGTTCTCGGCGTCGCTGGGCGACAGCTACGCCATCACCGAAACGCTGGTGCGCGCGACCCCGATGATCTTTACCGGGCTGGCCGTCGCCGTCGCCTTCCGTGCCAAATTCTGGAACATCGGCGCCGAGGGGCAGTTGCTGGCCGGTGCGGTGGCGAGCTGCGCGGTCGGCGCCATCCCGATGCCGGGGCCGCTCGCCATGCTTCTCATGGCGGCGGCAGGCGCTGCCGCCGGTGCCGCAGTCGCCTTGGTGCCGGCGACGCTCCGCGTCAAATTTAGTGTTGATGACGTGGTCAGCTCACTGCTGCTCAACTCGGTCATCTTCTACGCCCTGATGGCGCTGATCGAGGGCCCGTGGAAAGATACGTTCAGCGGCTACCCGATCTCGCCCCCGATCGAGGATTCCGCGAATTTCCCGGTGCTGCTCGAAGGGACGCGGCTGCATCTCGGCGTTGTGGCAGCGTTCCTTGCTGCGCCGGTCATCTGGTTCCTGATCGCGCGCACGACGCTCGGCTTCAGGATCAGGGTCATCGGCGAAAATCCAGAAGCTGCGCGCTATGGCGGCATCCATGTCGAGCGCGTGCTGATCTCGACGGCGCTGCTGTCCGGCGCGCTGGCCGGGCTTGCCGGCGTCGGCGAGGTCGGCGGCGTGCATTTCCAGGTGATGAGCGACATCTCGCCGGGCTATGGCTATTCCGGCATCGTCGTCGCCATGCTGGCGAGGCTCAACCCGCTCGGCGTGGTGCCGGCGGCGCTCTTCCTCGCCGCCGTCATGACCGGCGCTGAGGCGATGTCGCGAGCCACCGGCGTTCCGGCCTTTCTCAGCGATGTCATCCAGGGAACCGCGCTGCTCGCCATGCTGGTGGCGCTGCTGTTCACCGCCTACCGCGTCCGCCGCGTCGGAGCTGCACGATGAGTGTGGTGCTCGAACAGATCTTTCAGGTAGGCTTCCTGGCTGCGATCATCCGGATTGCCACGCCGCTGGCTTTCGCAACATTGGGCGAGATGTTCTCCGAGCGCGCCGGCGTGCTCAATCTCGGCATAGAAGGCATCATGCTGTTGTCGGCGATGACCGGCTTCACCGCGACCAGCCTCAGCGGCAGCCTGTGGCTCGGCGTGCTTGCGGCAGTTGTCACCGGTGCGCTGATGAGTGCCGTGCATGCGCTGTTCACGGTGGCGCTCGGCCTCAGCCAGCATGTTTGCGGCATCGGCGTGACGCTGTTCTCGTCGGGCCTCGCCTATTTCCTTTACCGGCTGATCTTCGGCCAGCAATCGGTGCCGCCCAGCATCAAGAGTTTCGAGACGCTGCCGATCCCTGTTCTCTCCGACATCCCGGTGCTCGGACCGGCGGTGTTCAACCAGTTTTCGCTGGTCTACATGGCGATGGCAGCCGTTCCCCTGGCCGCCTTCGTGCTCTACCGGACGCCCTGGGGCCTGTCCGTGCGCATGGTCGGTGAAAATCCGCGCGCCGCCGATTCGGCCGGCGTCGGCGTTATCGCCACGCGCTTCCAGGCGGTGATCCTCGGCGGCGCCCTGATGGGGCTGGCCGGGGCTTTCCTGTCGATGGTGCAGTTCAACGCTTTCACCTTCGGCCTTGTCTCCGGACGTGGCTGGGTGGCGATCGCGCTCGTCGTCTTCGGTCGCTGGGACCCCTGGCGTTCGGCAGGGGCCGCCCTGCTATTCGCCTTCGTCGATGCCTTGCAACTGCGCATGCAGGCGAGCGGGCTCGGCCACATCCCCTATGAGGCGTTCCTGATGCTGCCCTTCATCTTCACCATCGTCGCCATGGCGGTGATGTCGCGCAATGCCGTCGCGCCTTCGGCGCTGCTCAAGCCGTTCCGCCGGGAAGAACGCTGACAGGCTGGGGCGGCAAATTCTCAGCCGCCGCGTAGCGCCCGCATCACATTCGGCAGCGCCGGCAGCGTCAACAAAACCGTGCCGGCAAGCCAGATGGACGAGACGACGATGCTCCTGGGGTACGCCGACCAGCGCTCATAGAGCGCGGCCGGGACGCCGGCGAGCATGATGGTCATCGTCGACAGGATCAGCGCACTTGCCATGTAAACGATCTGGCTTAAGGGAGGCGCCCAGCCCGGATACCAGACCGGATAGAACAGGAACACCAACAGCACCCACGGCGAAAAGATACCGTTGACGATGGCGACCGCCATGACCGGCACAAGAGCGTTTCTGTCCATTGCCTCAACCCCCTTGTGAAGCCATCGGCGCAATGCCGAAATTGATCAGAAAAACGAGATAGCCGACGCGCAAGGCCATAAGCCAGAGCACGCTGAAGACGATCACCACCGGCTGGGTCAGGATCGACGGCGTGATGGTCCGCACGATCCGCAGGACCGGGTCCGTGACGGACTTGAAGAAGCGCCAGATGTAGTTGTCCCAGCTTTCGGGCACGAAGAGGCCGAGCAGGAGACGCCCCATCAGCGTGTACATCACCGCGGCGAGGATGAAATTCGGTATGTGGAAATACCAATAGGACCAGAAATCGTTCATGGGCGATTTTCCAAGCGGCGGCGGCGCCGCGTTATGCCAGCGACGTCCCCGAAATGAAAGCGGGGTCCGTCACCGGACCCCGCCTCTTGCGCCGATCGCTATGCGCAATCAGGCAATCTTTTCTTCCATCATCTGCTTGCCGCGAGGGACACGGATTTCCTCGATGAAATCCTGCATATCCCGTGACGGCGCCCTGGTGAGAAGGCTGACGATGATCATCACGGCGAAGCCCACCGGCAGTCCGAAAGTCGCCGACGAGATGTTTTTCACCCCCCACCACAATTCCATGTTCGGCGTCGCCTTGTCGAAATCGGCGCCGTACTGGGTCATCACCAGATAGAAGAGGGTGATGCCGAAGCCTGCGATCATGCCGGCGACAGCGCCGGTCGAATTGGCCCGCTTCCACCAGACGCCGAGCACCAGCGCCGGGAAGAGCCCGCCGGCGGCCAGAGAGAACGCCCACGACACCATCGACAGGATGTCCGACGGCTTGGTTGACGCGACGTAGGCGGCCAGCACCGCGACCATAACCAGCAAGATGCGGGACACGATCAGACGCCGCGACGTAGGCGCATTCTGGTCGATCATCTTGTAGTAGATGTCGTGGCTGAGCGCGTTGGCGATGGCCAGCAGCAGGCCGTCCGCAGTCGACAGCGCGGCGGCAAGGCCGCCGGCGGCGACGAGGCCCGAGATGACGTAAGGCATGCCGGCCATTTCCGGCGTGGCCAGCACGATCATGTCGGCGTTGAGGTTGATGTCGGCAAACGAAAGTGCCGTGACGCCCTTTTCGGCGCAGGCCGCGACGATCGCCGCGCTGTCTGTCGCCGCCTTACCGCAGATCTGCACGAGCGTATTGTCGGCAGCGGCCCAGCGCATCATCCATCCGGCTTTCTCGGCGATGTTTTCAGGCGTCAGGCCCGACGCCACCAGGTCGAGCATCGTCCACTTGGCGAACGCCGCATAGGCGGGCGCGGTGAAGTAGAGGATGAAGATGAACAGCAGCGACCAGGCGACCGAGACGCGCGCTTCACGCACCGACGGGGTAGTGAAGTATCGCATCAGGACGTGCGGCAATGACGCCGTTCCGACCATCAGGCAGAGGATGAGCAGGAAGAAGTTCTTTGCATCGTAGCCGCCATGCACGAATGGCGTGATGTGATGCACCGTGATGCCCTGCGCCGTCTCAAGCGCGGTGATGTTCGCCAGCGCCTGGCCCTGCATCAATTGTGGGATCGGCACGCCGGTTTTCACCGTCGACATCCAGATGACAGGGATGAGATAGGCGATGATCAGCACGATGTACTGGGCGACCTGCGTCCAGGTTACGGCGCGCATGCCGCCCAGCATGGAGCACACCAGGATGCCGGCGAGGCCGACATAGACTGCGACGTTGAAGTCGATGCCAAGGAAGCGAGCCGAGATCAGCCCGGTGCCGAAAATCTGCGCGACCACATAGGTAAACGAGCAGGAGAACAGAACGATCACGCCGATGAAGCGGGCGAGATTGCCGCCATAGCGCGCCGACAGGAAGTCGGGAACCGTGTAGGCGCCGAACTTGCGCAGATAGGGCGCAACGAGGATGGCCACGAGCACGTAGCCGCCAGTCCAGCCGAGCACGAAGCCGAGGCCGTCATAGCCGAGCAGGTAGAGCGAGCCGGCCATGCCGATGAAGGAAGCCGCCGACATCCAGTCGGCGCCGGTCGCCATGCCGTTGTAGAGCGCCGGTACGCGACGCCCGGCGACGTAATATTCGCCGACATGCATGGTGCGGCTCAGGATGCCGATCACCGCGTAGATGACGATGGTAAAGCCCATGAACAGGTAGCCGATTACAACGTTCTCGACACCCATGGCGCTCAAGATGGCCATCAGGATGATGAAGGCTATGAAGCCGCCGGTGTAGATGCCGTAGATGCGGCCAAGATTGGAGGTGAAGTCGCCTCCGCTTGCGGTGGTAGATGTCGTGTTAGCCATTGACGTTCCCCCCGATCAATCTTCATTGACATGATGCTCTTCGTCGATCGCGTTCTGGCGCCGTGCGAACCAGAACAGCATGACGACGAAGGCGATAAGCGAACCCTGGGCGGCCATGTAGAAGCCGAGCGGAAAACCAAAAATGACGATGGTGTTGAGTTGCTCCACGAACATGTGGATGACGTAACCGAAGAACACCCACAGGCCCAGCATGACGAACATGAGGCTCTTGGTCTTGTTCCAATAACTTACGCGGTCTGGTGTCGCCATAGCGTTGAACCTCCCTTGGTTGGCAGCTTGCGAACCGTCTCGACCGCAAGGCGCCGTTTAAAGCTTGCCTCTTCCGCTAAGGCGGAAGC
>NZ_RZSX01001030.1:0-2007 GCF_004023105.1 Mesorhizobium sp. M5C.F.Ca.IN.020.32.2.1
GCCGCTGCCCGCGCTGTGGCAAGGGACCGCTGTTTTCCGGCTTCCTCACGGTCGGCAAACGCTGCGCCAATTGCGGCCTCGACTATTCCTACGCCGATGCCGGCGACGGGCCGGCGGTGTTCGTTATTCTGATCATCGGGTTCATCGTCGTCGGGCTGGCGCTGTGGATGGAGGTGACGCTTCACCCGCCGCTCTTGCTTCATCTCGTGTTGTGGATCCCGCTAACGCTGGTGCTTTGCCTGGGCGCGCTCAGGCTGATCAAGGGTGTGCTCTTGACGCTGCAATACCGCAACAAGGCGGCGGAGGGCAGGCTGGACCTCGGCGAATGAGCACGACATCCGGTTCAGTCGCAGGCCTTTCGCGACCAAAGACGGCATTGCTGCTTGGCCTAGGCCTCGTGCTGTTCTTCATTTTGCTTGGGCTAGGCACCTGGCAGGTGCAGCGCCTCTACTGGAAAGAGGGTCTTATTCAGACTATCGACCAGCGCACGCACTTTGCGCCTGTGCCTTTGGCCGAGGTCGAAAAGCGGTTCACCTCCACCGGCGACGTCGACTACACGCCGGTGACGGTATCAGGCACTTTCCTGCATCACGGCGAGCGACATTTCTTCGCGACCTGGGAAGGCCAGTCGGGTTTCGATGTCTTCACGCCCTTGCAACTGGAGGACGGCCGCGTTGTTCTGATCAATCGCGGCTTCGTACCGTACGATCTCAAGGACGCGGCCAAGCGCCCGCAAAACCAGGGTGCGGGCCAGGTGACGGTGACGGGGCTCGCCCGCAATCCGCTGCCGGCAAAGCCCTCGATGATGCTTCCCGACAATGATCCGCAGAAGAACATCTTCTACTGGAAGGATCGCGACGCCATGGCGGCCAGCGCCGGTCTGCCGGCCGGCGCGGGGCTGGTGCCGTTCTTCATCGACGCGGACGCCACCCCGAACCCGGGTGGGCTGCCGGTCGGCGGCGTTACCATCATCGACCTGCCGAACAGCCATTTGCAATATGCCGTAACCTGGTACGGCCTTGCCGCTGCCCTTGCCGGCGTCCTCATCTTCATGTTTCGCCGCCCGGCGAAAGACGCATCGGCCCGAAAATCGGAATCGATCTTCGAAAAGCACGATGCGTAGATAAAAAGTGTTAGAGCGTACTTTGTGCGTCCAAATGGACGCACGTCGCTCTAATGATCGGCACCGGCACCCTTGACAGGGCAGGGGTGCGCACCTCATTTCGCGCCTTGACTTCAAGACTTGAGTTCATGCTACGACCAACCGGCCAGTAATCATGCTTCACACGACCACAAAGCCACCGCTGACGATAAGGCTCTGCCAGCCGCGGGGCTTCTGCGCCGGCGTCGACCGCGCCATCCAGATCGTCGTGCTGGCTCTGAAGAAATACGGTGCGCCGGTCTACGTCCGCCACGAGATCGTCCACAATCGCTACGTCGTCGAGGGGCTGCAAAGCCTCGGTGCGGTGTTCATCGAGGAGCTCTCCGAGATACCGGCGGAGCATCGCCAGAGCCCGGTCGTCTTTTCGGCGCATGGCGTGCCGAAGTCGGTACCGGCGGACGCCCAGGCGCGCAACCTCTTCTATCTCGACGCCACCTGCCCGTTGGTGTCGAAGGTCCACAAGCAGGCGATGCGCCATCAGCGGCTCGGCCGCCATGTGCTTCTGATCGGCCATGCCGGCCACCCGGAAGTGATCGGCACGATGGGACAATTGCCGGACGGCGCCGTCACCTTGATCGAGACCGAAGCCGACGCGGCGAATTTGGTGCCCGCAGACGCGCAGGCGCTCGGTTTCGTCACCCAGACGACGCTGTCGGTCGAGGACACCGCCGGCATCATTCGGGTGCTTAAGGATCGTTTTCCCGATTTGCATGCGGCGGCAGCGGAATCGATCTGCTACGCCACCACCAATCGCCAGGAAGCGGTCAAGGAGACCGCCGCGGGCTCCGATCTCTTCCTGATCGTTGGCGCCCCCAACTCCTCCAATTCGCGGCGTCTCGTCGAAG
>NZ_RZSX01001031.1:0-2005 GCF_004023105.1 Mesorhizobium sp. M5C.F.Ca.IN.020.32.2.1
TTCCAGTTGCGGTTTTTGCACATTGACCCGGATCTTTTCCTGAAACGCGAATGCAAGGCATGGAACGCCGTGGTCAAGCATTGCTGCTTCGACACGGAAATCGGGATCATCGAGCAGGACATTTCCTTCGGCTGAGGTCGAGGCAGTATCCTCTCGAGCGAAGCCCGATCGCGCCCGAAACAGGCGGCAATGATGAAATCCGCCCGGCGTCCAGTCGCAGGCCGCTATCATGAAATCGTGGGACTGTTCGTCGAGGAGATTCCACGTGTATGCGTTGAGCTTGGCTTGCACGGCCGCGGTCACCCCAGGCGGGCCGAAGAAATGCACTGTTCTATTCCTGTATAGAAATAACCGCAGGAGCCGATCGAAGCCGGCGAAATGGTCCATATGCATATGTGATACGAACACATGGCTGACGCGCAGGATTTCGCGCGGCGAAAGTGGCGACAGATCACCAATGTCGAAGAGCATCGCCCGGTTGCCGAATCGGAAATCCAGAAGGAGCCCCGCATCCGAGAAGGGGTCGTTGACCAGGCGCGGCTGAACCAGCAACGTCACCGAATTCACCCGATACTGTTTTCGAATTTCGCCACCAGGCGCTCACCTTCAGACACGATCTGGACCTCACGTCTACCCCTCTAATCGCGCGCTCCGGGTAGCGGTTCCCGACGTATATCGTTCGAAAGGACGCAGAAGTACGGCGGCCGGCCAAGCCAGGCTGAACGTTTCTGCCATCTTGCGCGTTCTCTTGGGTCGGACCGAAGCGCGGGCCGAAACATCGGCAATCCGCGGCCACAATGAGGTAGCACCGGAACGAACGAGATGACCGAGCACAGAGGCACTCAGCCGAGCGAGGCAAAAGGCACCGTAATCGCATTCTCCGCGCCGGGCTGCGAGCCCCTCTATGCTCACGAACGGGAAGCTATGGCTGCCGTTGCCCGCACGATTGCGAGTCTCAAGGGATTTGCCTTCCAGCAGGGTCTAGGCAACAGCGGCGGCAACGGCTTGTATTTCGTGCCGGACGACAGCTTGCTTGCTCCCGATGCGGCACGGCTAGGTATCAACGGGCCGCAGGATCTCTTCGGCGGCGTGGTGCCTTGGCGCTTCGCAATGACCAAGGCGATAACCCATGAACTGGTCGACGGCTTGGCCAAGCGACCGAAAGAATGGTCAACCGGCTTCGGCAGAACTGTCAGCGCAGCAGTATTGCCTGGCTACACGGTGTTTTCGCGGCACGATGCGCTGCGAGCAGCGGAACGTCTGCTGAGGCTCGGGCAGGCCCGGCTTAAGCCACCGCTTTCCTCGCGAGGCCAGGACCAGCACATCGTTCGCACGGTCGCTGACGTCGAGGGACTGCTCGAGCGATACCGCTTCCTCGACCTGGACGAGTCCGGTCTGGTGCTCGAAGCGGACCTTCGTGACATCGTCACGCTAAGCGTTGGCAGAACGGAGATCGACGAAATAAGGGTCGCCTACTACGGCTCTCAAAGGACGACGACCGATAATGCGGGACAATCCGTTTACGGCGGATCGGATCTCATTGTAGTGCGCGGCGGATGGGAAGCTCTCCAAGATCTTCAGCTTCCTCGCGCACTAGCTTTGGCAACGGCGCAGGCGAAGGCCTATGACGCGGCGACGGCTGGGTATCCTGGATTTTTCGCCTCGCGGCGCAATTACGATATCGGCCAGGGGGTCGACTCGTCGGGTACCTGGCGATCCGGCGTGCTCGAAGCCAGCTGGCGTATTGGCGGCAGCAGTACTGCCGAGCTTGCGGCAATAAAAATCATGAAGCAAGACCCGGCCATCCAACTCGTCCGTGCGTCCGCAGTTAAGGCGTTCGGCAATACCAGCCGGCTGCCAGTGAAGGCGGATATTCACTTTCAAGGAGAAGACCCCGATGACGGGCCGATTACGCGCTATACCGTGGTCACCCATGCGACCCGGGAGCCGCCAAGGAAAGCGGCCGATTAGCATCGTAGACTTGCCCTGCGCCATCGATGGTCGC
>NZ_RZSX01001032.1:0-2005 GCF_004023105.1 Mesorhizobium sp. M5C.F.Ca.IN.020.32.2.1
GGATGCGCATCTCTGGAGATCCTGTCGCTATGCGTCGCGTTCTCGGCCGGCAACTTCCTCCACCGGCACATAAAGATCGCCGCCTTGGCGGTACTTTTGCGCCATCGCGGTCATGCCTTCCTGCTGCGCCGCCTCTTGCCGGGCAGCGTCGCGGATGTCGTGCGAAATCTTCATCGAGCAGAATTTCGGGCCGCACATGGAGCAGAAATGCGCAACCTTGTGCGCTTCCTTTGGCAGCGTCTCGTCATGCAGCGCCCGCGCCGTCTCAGGATCGAGGGAGAGGTTGAACTGGTCCTCCCAGCGAAATTCGAAGCGCGCACGGGAAAGCGCGTCGTCACGCAGCTTCGCCGCCGGGTGCCCTTTGGCGAGATCGGCGGCATGCGCCGCGATTTTGTAGGTGATAACGCCGGTTTTGACATCATCGCGGTCGGGCAGGCCGAGATGCTCCTTCGGCGTGACGTAGCAGAGCATCGCCGTGCCGAACCAGCCGATCATGGCAGCCCCAATCGCCGAAGTGATGTGGTCGTAGCCCGGCGCGATGTCTGTGGTCAGCGGCCCGAGTGTGTAGAACGGCGCCTCGCCGCAGATTTCGAGCTGCCGGTCCACGTTCTCCTTGATCTTGTGCATGGGAACATGGCCGGGGCCCTCGATCATCACCTGGCAGTCCTTCGCCCAGGCGATCTTGGTGAGTTCGCCAAGCGTCTCGAGCTCGGCGAACTGCGCAGCGTCGTTGGCGTCGGCGATCGAGCCCGGCCTGAGACCGTCGCCGAGCGAGAAGGCGACGTCATAGGCTCTGGCGATGTCGCAGATTTCCTCGAAATGCTCGTAGAGGAAGCTCTCCTTGTGGTGCGCCAGGCACCATTTGGCCATGATCGAGCCGCCGCGACTGACGATGCCGGTGACGCGATCGACGGTGAGCGGGATATAGGCAAGCCTGACGCCGGCATGGATGGTGAAATAATCTACGCCCTGCTCGGCCTGCTCGATCAGTGTATCGCGAAAAACCTCCCAGCTGAGTTCCTCGGCAATGCCGCCCACCTTCTCCAGCGCCTGATAGATTGGCACCGTGCCGATCGGCACCGGAGCGTTGCGGATGATCCATTCGCGGATGTTGTGGATGTTGCGGCCCGTGGAAAGGTCCATCACCGTGTCGGCGCCCCAGCGGATCGCCCAGACCAGCTTTTCCACCTCCTGGGCACAAGAAGAGGTGACGGCGGAATTGCCGATATTGGCGTTGATCTTGGTGAGGAAGTTGCGGCCGATGATCATCGGCTCGCTTTCGGGATGGTTGATGTTGGAAGGAATGATGGCGCGGCCGCGTGCCACCTCGTCGCGAACGAATTCGGGCGTTGCGTAATCGGGAATGGCCGCGCCGAAGCTCTCGCCGTCTCGCGCAAGCTTTTCCTTCAGCTTCTCGCGGCCGAGGTTCTCGCGGATGGCGACGAACTCCATCTCAGGCGTGACGATGCCGGCGCGCGCATAAGCGAGCTGGGTGACGGCTCTTCCCTTCACCGCGCGCAGCGGCCGATGGCGGACGGGAAATTCCGGCGTCAGGCGCTCGCCAGAGACGAAACCGTTGTCCTCCGGCTTCACCACCCGCCCTTCGTAACGCTGGACGTCGCCGCGCGCCTCGATCCACGCCTCGCGCAGGGGCGGCAGGCCTTTTTCGATGTCGATCCGCGCGTCCGCGTCCGTGTAAGGACCGGAAGAACCATAGACCGTGACTGGCGGCCCGCCGGCGCTGGGGTGAAGGGCGATTTCGCGCATCGGCACGCGAATTTCGGGATGGATTTCGCCTTGTTTGTAGACCTTGCGCGAAGCGGGCAGGGGGCCGGTGGTGACTTGGAGTGTTGCTGGGTTCCGGGCATCCATAACGAGGCTCCTTTGCAGCTGCAACGGAGACCCAGTTCTTGCCGAGGAGGAGAAATGGCTTTCCGGAACCTGCAGGTCGTTGGACCCTGAGTTCGCGGATCTCGCGATCCTCGAAAAGCCGTCGCACCATCCC
>NZ_RZSX01001033.1:0-2004 GCF_004023105.1 Mesorhizobium sp. M5C.F.Ca.IN.020.32.2.1
ATATATGCCCGCCGCGTTTCGGGGGCACCACTCCAAGAGAGAGGGGCGCTATCATGGCCCAGTCATTACCTAGTATCGTTTCCGGCGAAGGCGGCCTCAGCCGCTACCTGGAAGAAATCCGTCGCTTTCCGATGCTTCAGCCGCAGGAAGAGTACATGCTCGCCAAGCGTTACGCCGAGCATGAAGACACCACGGCTGCACACAAGCTCGTCACCAGCCATCTTAGGCTCGTCGCCAAGATCGCCATGGGCTATCGCGGCTACGGCCTGCCGATCGGCGAGGTGATCTCGGAAGGCAATGTCGGCCTGATGCAGGCCGTCAAGAAATTCGAACCGGAGCGCGGCTTCCGGCTCGCCACTTATGCCATGTGGTGGATCAAGGCCTCGATCCAGGAATACATCCTGCGCTCGTGGAGCCTGGTCAAGATGGGCACGACCGCCAACCAGAAGCGCCTATTCTTCAACCTGCGCAAGGTGAAAGGCAAGATCCAGGCGCTCGACGACGGCGATTTGAAGCCCGACCAGATCACCGAGATCGCCACCCGCCTCAACGTGTCCGAGGCCGAGGTGGTGTCGATGAACCGCCGCCTGTCGGGCGATGCCTCGCTCAACGCACCGATCCGGGCGAGCGAAGGCGAGTCCGGTGAGTGGCAGGACTGGCTGGTCGACGACCACGAAAGCCAGGAAGAGGCGCTAATCGAGCAGGACGAGCTGGAAAACCGGCGCGGCATGCTGTCGGGCGCTCTTGCCGTGCTCAACGAGCGCGAGCGGCGCATCTTCGAGGCGCGCCGCCTGGCCGAGGAGCCGCTGACGCTGGAAGAACTGTCGGCCGAATTCGACATCAGCCGCGAGCGCGTGCGCCAGATCGAGGTGCGCGCCTTCGAGAAGGTGCAGGACGCAGTCAAGGCCGCGGCCAAGCGCCAGATGCAGGCGCTGCGCACCATCGAGGCGCAGCCGGCGGCGTAACGCTCCGACAGAAAAATAACGGCGGCGTCAGGTAACTGGCGCCGCCTTTTTTATGGGGTCCTCCGACTGCCGGGAGATTGTCCCTTGGTGTTGCCGGTTCCGCCTCACCTGCGCGGACGCACGATCCGTCGCGATAAACCGCTCAATTATGGGTGCGATCAGCCTGGCCGGCTCATAGCGGCAATATAGCAATTTTCCCCAAGACCTGGAAACCGCAACGCTACAAATTGTGGCGGCAATGTTCCGGCGCCGACACGGGCTTCCGTCGCGAAATTCCAAAAGGCGGCGCTTGCGGCAGGCCGGCACGACAATGGGCCGCCGGGCTGCGCTGGGCAGTTGAGCTCGCCTATTGGAAACCAAAGGCAGTATGACAATGACGACTTCTCCCTTTCTCACCGCCCTCGGATCCGAAGGTCCCCCAGCCGACCGAGCGAAAGACATGGACCTGTATGGATGGCTAATTGGAAGCTGGGAAATGTACTCGGTCCACTACCTCCACGACGGCACAATCCAGAAATACAATGGAGAATGCCATTTTGGCTGGGTGCTCGAAGGCCGCGCGATTCAGGACGTTTGGATCAGGCCCAAGCGCCCTGCGCCGTCCACGATGTATGGGACGACTTTGCGCATCTTCGATCCTGGGATCGAGGGATGGCACATCGTATGGAACGACCCGCTCAACCGAGATCACTCACGCCAGATCGGGCGGGCCGAGGGAAAGGACATTGTCCAGCTCGGCAATGACTCGCGCGGTCTGAAAACTCGATGGCGTTTCACTGAGATCACTGCCAACAGCTTCCATTGGATCGGCGAGGAAAGATCTTTCGAGAGCGATCCTTGGCAAATCACGTATGAACATTTAGCCCGCCGAACAAAACCCTGAAGCTAGAGTAGCTGGCGTCTGCGCCGCTCCTCCTCCGGCTGCCGACACTTTCTCCCCGTATAGCGACGGGGAGAAGAGGCAGGTCGCACCGCCGGCACTCTTTTTGTAACGTCGAAAATTGGCGAAATCGTCAGCGAAAGCCTCCTTCTCCCCGTA
>NZ_RZSX01001034.1:0-2004 GCF_004023105.1 Mesorhizobium sp. M5C.F.Ca.IN.020.32.2.1
GCCGGAAAACAGCTTGCTCCCGCACTTCCCGCATTTCGCCTCTTTGGCATTGCGGGCCGCCGGCAGGCGGTTGATCCCGCCACATTTGCTGCAAACCGCCAGATTCTGCTGTGCCATGGCCATATCCCTCCGCCTAACGATCGTCATATTGCGCGCCTGAGACGTCCATCGCCAAGCGCGCGTAGCGCATTGAGGATAACCGCTATGTCGATGCCTTCCTGAAACAGGGCTCCTGCCACGGGCGTGATCTGCCCCATAGCGGCCGCGACCATCGCCACGGCAGAGAGCGCCAACCCGGCAATGATGCTTTGCAAAGCGATCGTCCTCGTGCGCTGCGCGATCCGGATCGCCTCTGAGACAGGGTGCAACCGGTCGGTCAACACGATGATGTCGGCGGCCTCGGAAGAGGCGGTGGCGCCGCGCGCGCCCATGGCAACGCCGACCGTGGCGGCCGCAAGCGCGGGTGCATCGTTGATGCCGTCGCCGATCATCATCGTCGGCGCCCTGCCTTTCTCGGCTTCAACAGTCGCAACCTTTTGCGCGGGGGTCGCATCGGCGACGATCGCATCGAGGTCGAGCAGTGCTGAAATGCGCCCGGCCGCAAGGCCGTCGTCGCCTGTCAGCATGACCATGCGCGTGATACCGGCCAAGCGCAAACCGGTGAGTGCGTTACGCGCATCGACACGCAGCGTATCGCCAAACGTAAATACGGCAGCGAGCCGGCCACCGAGCGTCAAAAAGACCCTCAGTACAGCCTCGTCCCGATACCGCTTTTCACCGTCTCTCGCCCAGAGCGGCAACGGTTTGTTTGCGAGCACCAGCGCACGTGATCCTGCCTTGAGCGATATGTTGTCGACAACACCTTCCAGACCGGCGCCGCGATACTCGCGAACATTGCGTGGGTGCGAAAGGGTCAGGCTTCTCCCACGGGCTACCCGGATGATCGAGTCGGCGAGGACGTGGTGTGAGGCCTGTTCCAATGATGCCAACAGCTGCAATGCGCCGTTCGCGTCGCAATCGGGGGCAGTCTCGATTTCGATGAGTTCGGCGCCGCCGACGGTCAAGGTGCCCGTCTTGTCGAAGATCGCGGTACGGACTTGGGCCAGGGCCTCCAAGGCAGCGCTGCCTTTCATCAGGATGCCGGCGCGCGCGGCGCGCGATACGCCGCCGATGAATGCAACTGGCGCCGCAAGGATCAGTGGGCAAGGTGTCGCGACGACCAGGACGGCGAGCGCCCTGATCGGGTCGCCCGAGATATGCCAGGCGATACCGGCAACCAGCAGCGTGGCTGGCAGCAGGAAGAGCGCGAAGCGGTCGGCCATCCGGATGAACGGAGCTTTTGCGGTCTGCGCCGATGCGACCATGCGCACGATCCCCGCGTAGGTGCTCTGTTCGGCTCGGGCCGAAGCGCGCATGCTGAAAGATTCGCCCGCATTGACGGTGCCGCTGCGCACCAGATTGCCTGCGCCTCGCCGTTGCGGCAGCGGCTCTCCGGTCACTGCGGCCTCGTCGAGAGAGGCCGAAGCGTCGAGCAGGATTCCATCGACAGGCAGCAGCTCGCCGGCCCGCACCAGAAGCTCGTCGCCAACGGCAACCTTGCCGACTGAAATCGTGACTATCGCTTGCGCCAACTTTCGGTGCGCCAAGCGCGGTGACCGGTCGGTCAGCGCCTTGAGGCTTCGCTCCGCTCGACCGCGGGCAAAATCCTCCAGCACACTGCCGCCGGCGTACATGATCGCAACGACCACCGCAGCGAGCGACTGGTCGAGCAGCAGTGCCGCAGACATAGAGACCAGCGCAATCGCATCGACGCCGAAGCGGCCGATCCAGAAATCGCGCAATATGGAAATGGCAAGCGCCATCACCACCGGCAATGTCGCTGCCGACCAGATTGTGCCAGGCTGAACGGCGCCAAGACCGGTCTGCCAGACTCCGATCCCTGCGGCCAAGCCAAGGATGGCGATAGCCAGCAGTGCGCGTCGCAGGATCGACTCGTTCATGCGA
>NZ_RZSX01001035.1:0-1999 GCF_004023105.1 Mesorhizobium sp. M5C.F.Ca.IN.020.32.2.1
GCCAGAAACAGGTGGAACGGGCGCTCCGGCACCCCCCGTCGTCGTCCACTGCGGTGTCCAGCCTAATTTGGTCCTACCAGAAATGGTCGGATTGAACCGCTTCTTGTAACTAGTCCAGCGGACGAAATTTTCCAAGCCACATGAGGATGCGCCAAATCCGTCTCTGGCGAAACGCTCGGCAAGGCTCATAATCACCCTTGCAAGGAGGCCGTCTGGCGTCCGAGGGTGATGGCCCACCCGGCCGGGTGGCTGAGAGGGACGGAGTTCAATCATGTCAGATTTCACGATTTCCAGACGCACCGTGCTTACCGGTTCGGCATTGCTTCTGACCTCGACGGCGCTGCCCACCATCGGTCTGGCACAGACGCCGAAGAAAGGCGGACGGCTGGTCGTCGCCGCCGATTCGGAGCCGCGCAACCTCAACCCGGCGATCGTGGCTTCCAACGGTGTGTTCTTCATTTCGAGCAAGATCGTGGAGACGCTGGCCGAGGCATCCTTTGAGGGCAAGGACGGGCTCGATCCGCGCCTGGCGATAGAATGGGCGGGCGCCACCGACGGCCTCTCAGTCACATTCAAATTGCGCGAGGGCGTCAAATGGCATGACGGCAAACCCTTCACCTCCGCCGACGTCGCGTTCTCGGCGCTGCAGATCTGGAAGCCGCTGCAGAATCTCGGCCGCACCGTGTTCAAGGATCTGGAGGCGGTCGACACGCCGGACGAACTGACGGCTGTGTTCAAATTCGCCAAGCCGACACCGTTCCAGCTGATCCGCAATGCCTTGCCGGCGCTGAGCAGCGTGGTGCCCAAGCACATCTACGAGACCGGAAAGATCGAAGAGAACCCGGCCAACAACGCGCCCGTCGGTACCGGCCCGTTCAAATTCGCCGAACACAAGTCAGGCGAATATTACCGGCTGGAGAAGAATGCCGATTATTGGGGCAAGGACCAGCCTTACCTTGACGAGATCATCTATCAGGTGCTGCCCGACCGCACCTCGGCCGCAAGCGCGCTCGAGGCGGAGGAGATCCAGCTCGCCGCCTTTTCCGCGGTGCCGCTGGCCGATCTCGACCGCATCTCCAAGGTGCCTGGTCTCAAGGTGATTACCAAGGGTTATGAGGGGCTGACCTATCAGCTTGTCGTCGAGATCAACCATCGCCGCAAGGAACTGGCCGACCTGAAGGTGCGCCAGGCGATCGCCCACGCCATCGACAAGGATTTCGTCGTCAAGACAGTGTTCCTCGGCTACGCCGCCACAGCCACCGGCCCGGTTCCGAAGAACGATCCGCAATTCTATACGGCCGATGTGCCGACCTATGACTTCGATGTGACCAAGGCCAACGCCCTGCTCGACGAAGCCGGTTACAGCAAAGGCGACGACGGCAAGCGCTTTTCACTGAAGCTACTGCCGGCACCCTATTTCAACGAGACCAAGCAGTTCGGCGACTATTTGCGCCAGGCGCTCGCCGCCATCGGCATTGACGCGCAGCTGGTCAACAACGACTCGGCCGCGCATATCAAGGCTGTCTACACCGACCACGCTTTCGACCTCGCGGTCGGGCCGCCGGTGTTCCGCGGCGACCCTGCGATCTCGACCACCATCCTCGTGCAGAGCGGCATTCCCGACGGGGTGCCGTTCTCCAACCAGGGCGGCTACAAGAACGACGAACTCGACGCCCTGATCGCCAAGGCATCCGAGACGCTCGACCCCGCCGCGCGGACGGAACTTTACAAGGAGTTTCAGAAAAAGGTCGCAGCCGACCTGCCGCTGATCAACGTCGCCGAATGGAGCTTCATCAGCGTTATCAGAGATACGGTGGGGAATGTCGCCAACAACCCGCGCTGGGCGGTGTCGAACTGGGCGGACACCTATTTGGCGGGCTAGCGTTTTCTCCAGGCTTGCACATCGCGTAATCGGGTGCTCAGCTTCGGCGATGAGAGTTCCTTCGCGCCCCCCTCTGTCCTGCCGGACATCTCCCCCACGAGGGGGGCGCCGTGGAAC
>NZ_RZSX01001036.1:0-1999 GCF_004023105.1 Mesorhizobium sp. M5C.F.Ca.IN.020.32.2.1
TGGTTGTACCTGTTCGCTTGGAGTGACGGGTTCTGGTTTCAGCGCCCGGGAACGGCGAATTGCGAAGCGGCGGAACGTCTGCGAGGGTGCGCGCCGCCGCGAAGCCGAGCGGCTTTTGCGCATTGCCATCGTGATAGATGAAAACGAGGCGGCGGCGGTGCGATGCCAGGCGGGCCGGCAACGGGTGATAGGCGACGCCGGTGCCGCCGACGAGCGGCATGACCGCGCCGACATCGACCAGATTCTCGGTTTCGACGCGGAGAAGATGAAGCCGGACGCCATCCGCGCCGACAAACGGTATGCCGGCCAGACGCAGAAAGCTGGACGGGTCCGGCGCCCGTGCAAAGCTTTCGAGAAAGCGGTTTCAACAAGATCAAGGTCGACCGTCGCTGGATCAACCGGCGGCTTGTCAGCCTGGTCGGGCGGCAGATGCGGCGTCTGCCATTGCAGCGGCTTGCCCGCCGGCCCGTTGTGGCCGAGGGCGTGCGGATGGTCATGATGGCCGTTCGGCCCGTGATGATGATGGCCATCGCCATGATCGCCACTGTGGTGGTGATCGTCATGCATGGTCAAAGACTCACCGGTTTGTCGATGATGGATTTGTGCTTGCCGAGATTACCGTGGGCGACCATCGAGCCGAGCGCTTCGACGACGACACGCACACCAAACAGCGCCGTGATGTCTGAGGTGTCGTAGGGCGGCGAAACCTCGACCACTTCCAGCCCGCAGATGCCGGACGCAGTCACCAGCCCAAGCAGCTTGAGCGCCTCGCGCGGCAGGAAGCCGCCCGGCTCAGGCCAGCCCGTACCGGGCACGAAACCGCAATCGAGACTGTCGACGTCGAAAGCTGCCGGAAACTAGTGGTGAAAAGCCGAGACTTGGTTACCCAGATGCAACAGGCCCGGATGGAAATTTTGCGGTCTGAGCTGACATCGGAGTGTGAAGGCAGCGCCATTCTTGACTTTTACGATCGGCGCAGCCGGGTCGAAAATTAGCTTGATCTTATGGTCGACAACATGTATACATCATGTCTATGTCAATCCCTTATCAATCACAACGCCCTGCAATAGGTCAACGCGCCGATGCTGCGCAGGACGTCGTCTACCGCTGGCTGAAGCAGCATGTGCTGACCTTGCCTAGCCGCGAGGGCACGTTCCTTACCGAGGCTGAGGTCTGCCGCGAGACGGGAACGTCACGGACGCCGGTGCGCGAGGCGCTGTTGAGGCTCGAAGCAGACGGCCTCCTGCAGATCGTGCCGAAAAAGGGCGCCTATGTACCGCCGATCACCGAAACGGAGATCGAAGCAGTGATGCAGGCGCGCGGCTTGGTGGAAGAGTGGTGCGCGCGGCAGGCGGCCGGCTTCGGCGACATGCTTGCGACGGAACTCGACAGGCTGATGGCCCGGCAGGTGGAGGTGCAGCACGACACCGTTGCGTTCATCGAATGTGACCGGGACTTTCATCGTACGATCGTGCGCGCCGCCGGCAATCCGGTGCTCGCCGACTTCTATGAGAGCCTACGGGACCGCCAGTTGCGGATGGGCGTGCGCGCTATCACAATCTCCGGCGGACGCGGCGACAGCGTGCTTGCCGAGCACGCAGCGATTGTCGAGGGCATACGCCACGGACAGCCCGAACAGGCGGCCGCAGCCGTCGCCCAGCATCTGGCGCGGACGCTCGTCGCGTTGCGGCTGCCGATCGCGGCAGGCTGGGGTTCGGTTGCAACCGAGCGCAGTCCGGCGGTGGCGGCGCAGTAAGGAAAGGCCGCGGCGTTCGCATGGCAGTTGGTCAACGGAATTGAATTGATTATCGTGATTTAACAGATCGGTGCCGAAAGGGCCGGGCATGATCATCGGCAGGGAAACGGCTTTCGACGTGCGCGCGTTCCGCCAGGCGCTGGGACAGTTTCCGACCGGCGTCTGCGCCGTCACCTGTGTGGCCGATGGCGAGCAGCTCGGCATGACGATCAGTTCGTTCAACTCGCTGTCTCTCGATCCACC
>NZ_RZSX01001037.1:0-1990 GCF_004023105.1 Mesorhizobium sp. M5C.F.Ca.IN.020.32.2.1
CGCAAGCACTGTTCGCTGGCTGGCCGAAGGCATCGCCTGCGAATTCGCTTTGCCCGAGGCGGCCGAAGCCGTTGAAACGACCGCCGGCCTGCGCGCCGTGCTCGCACCCGAACCGGTCGACGTGATCGTCCAGCAGGCCGAGGGAAGGCGGAAGAAAATTCTCATCGCCGATATGGATTCGACTGTTATCGACCAGGAGTGCATCGACGAGCTTGCCGACGAGATCGGCGTCAAGGATTACGTCGCCGCCATCACGGCGCGATCGATGAATGGCGAGATCGCATTCGAGCCGGCCTTGCGCGAGCGGGTGGCGCTGCTGAAAGGCCTCGACGCTGCCGTGGTCGACCGCGTCATCGCCAACCGCTTGACGCTGGCCTCCGGCGGCCGCGCACTTGTCCAGACCATGCGGGCCAATGGCGCATGGACTGCACTCGTGTCGGGTGGCTTCAACGTCTTCACCTCACGCATCGCCGCCATGCTCGGCTTTCAGGAGAACCGCGCCAACCGCCTGATCGAGCAGGACGGCCACTTCACCGGGCTGGTGGCCGAGCCGATCCTGGGGCGTGCCGCCAAGGCCGATGCGCTGCTCGAGATTTCGGCGCGACTCGGGCTGACGACCGCCGACGCCATGGCTGTCGGCGATGGCGCCAACGACCTCGACATGATCCGCCTAGCCGGCACCGGTGTGGCACTTCATGCCAAACAGGTCGTGGCGGCGGAGGCAAAATTCCGCATTGACCACGGCGATCTGACGGCGCTGCTCTATCTGCAGGGCTACCGGCGGGAGGAATTTGTGGAGTGACGCCGATCCGCACCGAGCGCCTGATCCTGCGCAACTGGGAGGATCGCGACCGTGAGCTCTTCTACCGCATCAATTCCGACGAACGCGTCATGGAATTCTTTCCATTTCGCCGCGACCGCGCTGCCGCGGACGCCAAAATGGACGAGTTCCGCGCCTGGATCGCCGAGGATGGCTACGGTTTCGCTGCCGCCGAGATAATTGAAACGCGCCAATGCATCGGCTTCGTCGGCCTTCTCGACACCGATCATTTGCCCTTCCTGCCTGCCGGCACAGTCGAGATCGGCTGGCGGCTGGCGCCCGAATTCTGGGGCCATGGCTATGTCACCGAGGCAGCCGAAGCGTGGCTCGCCTATGGCTTCGAAACGCTTGGCCTCGACGAAATCGTGTCCTTCGCCGTTAGGGATAACAGCCGTTCCACAGCCGTCATGAAGCGCCTGGGCATGATCGCCGACCCGGCCAGCGATTTCGACCACCCCGGCATTCCGGACAGCCATGCCATGCTCAAGCGGCATGTGTTCTACAGGCTGACAGCCAAGGATTGGCAAAAAAACCGGCCTTGATCAGTGCTTGTCAAACGGAAGCTCGCCACCGGGCTGCGGCGGTTTGACGCCGACGCGATCGAGGACTTTAGCGAAATCATCGCCTGATGCATCACCAGCCCGTCGACGTAGGAAATCGCCGCTGTCTCCATGGCTCCAACCTTTTGCGCCACGGCCGAAGCGATCCACTGGTTCAGCGACACCCCATCAGCCTTTTGCCAGACGTGCAGCCCTCCTTGATCGACAAGGGAAGTTTCAACGGATAGGTCGCCTTGCTCATGTTCGAAATCCTTCCAACAATTCGGCGGGACTGATCACTGGAACTTCAAAAACGGCCTGCCGCAGTCACAAAATCGCGGCGATTGTGAGTGACCAATGCGTCTGCCCGACGATTGATCGCTGCCGCAAGCACCATCTCATCCTTCGGATCACTCAACTTCGGGCGCCAGAGAAAGTGAAGTTCGACCGGTTCTGCCAAGACAGCAAAGCCGGCCGGACTCAGTCCATCCGGATCGTCACAAACCGCAATTCGCCGGTCTTCGACGCCAGCATCAGCAGCGCGTTCTTGCGTCCCTGCTCCTTCAACGCAGCAATCCGGTCCATGACATCCTTGGGCGTGGCGACCGATTCCTGAGCGATCTCGGTGATC
>NZ_RZSX01001038.1:0-1988 GCF_004023105.1 Mesorhizobium sp. M5C.F.Ca.IN.020.32.2.1
GTGCCATCTCCAGGCGAAGTCGTAGGGAGGAAGCCGCTGCTCGACGCTGCTGTCGGTCGGCGACGCAGGGATCACGTGATCGCGCCCTCCGCCAGGCGGGCCCTGCAGGCGCAGGCTGTCCTTAGCCTTGAATGGTCGCATGCCGACCCGTTCGAGCGCCTCTGCAACTCCGGGGTCCGCTCGGATCAGCTTCGCAAGGCGCGCCGTGATCGCGTCATGCAGCTTGTCCTTCTCGGCCGCTCGCTCGCGCGCGGCGTCGGCCTCCGCACGCGTGCGCTCCGCCGCCGACGCGATCGACTGCTCGACTGTTTCGCGCTGACCCGGCGCCAGGCTCGCACTGAAGTAGATTTCGATGCCGTCAGGCATGGCTATATCCCCCCCGTTTGAACAGCATGATTTTGGTGCCGGCGAAGCGGTCGTCAAGCAGAAAATTAGCGATCTCTAATGATTGTCTGTGAGCAGAGGGGCGCCACCTTGCGCTTCCCCGCTGCAGGTCGGGCCTAATCCGATCGCGCCCGCTCTCCGCCAGAGGCGCGGGCCTTTTTCATTCGTTCGTCCGATGCGCCTGCCTATGGCGAAGATAGCATTGAGAGTCCGTTTGCTGTTCTCGGCGGCGGCTTCAAGAATTACTGCTGCGCGCAGCGCTGCACCTGGAGATGGGTCGCCGATAGGTGCCGAGGTCGAAACGATCCATTCCCTTCTCACAAGTCTGCCGGCGACCCCGGGCCGATTGCGGAAAAGTTGCGCTGGCACGAGTGTGGGGAAACGCAACGTTGTGATTGTCAAGGTAGCGGTTGTATATTTGAAGATTCTAATTGAGGTATGCTAATATTTCGGCGAGGAGACGGGGATCTCTGGCATGATCGATTCAGACGTGTTCGACTTTGTCGAACGCTGCAGGAAGCACACAGCTACCGGGGCGCTGCTGAGCGACCTGCTCGAAACCGTGAGGAATCTCGGCTTCGAGCACCTCATCCTTAGCGGCGTGCCGCTCGGTGGGCAGAAGCTTGCACCGATGGTTGAACTGAATGGCTGGCCGGCCGGCTGGTTCGAACGCTATGTCGAAGCCGAGCATGCCGCAGTTGATGGTGTTTGCATCTACTCGGCAAAGACCTTGAAGCCGTTCCTTTGGTCCGAAGTCCCGGCAAAGTGGTCAGACACCGAAGGCTCACGACGCGTCGCCGGCGAGGCGACGGAGTTCGGCATCTGGAGCGGCTTTGCCGTCCCCATGCTCAGCGTCCACCATTGGCAGTCCGTTCTGTCGTTTGCGTCGTCTGCAAAATCCTGCATCCTGTCGCCGCGACATCAAGTACAACTGGTCACCATGGCGGTCTATGCCGGCATGTCGATCCAGGCCTTGTCGAATGACGAGGACGGCGAAGACGAAGGTCCTCTGACCGATCGAGAAAAGGAAGTGCTCTTGTGGGCAGCTGCCGGCAAGACCTCATCCGAAACCTCACAAATTCTCGGACTGACCGAGCGCACCGTCAAATGGCACTCGATGCAAGCTCGCGAGGCTTTTGGCGTTGCTACAACCACGCAAGCCGTCATTGAAGCAGTACGCAGGCGCCTGATTCATCCCTGAACGCGTCAACTGTCCGATCGGACAGGTGATCTATATTAGGAAGACTGCAACTATCCCTTTGAGAACGATCGGGGGATCGCGCCATGATAACGGCCCACGTAGTCAATGCGCATAACAAGCATCTCTATGAAAACGAATTCGACGAGTTCCTGCGCCGGCGGCACGACTTTTTCGTGCATCAAAAACACTGGCGCCCTCCGAGCCCGGACGGTCGCGAGCTAGACCAGTTCGATACGGACGCGGCGACTTACCTGCTCGGTATTGAAGAAGGTCGCGTCGTGACCTCGGCTCGATTGATCCCAACGAGCGAGCCGCACATGGTCTCGGAGGTCTTTTCTCACATGTGCGAAAAATCAGGCGTCCCCAGACGTCCCGATTGGGCCGAATGGACACGCACCTTCGT
>NZ_RZSX01001039.1:0-1984 GCF_004023105.1 Mesorhizobium sp. M5C.F.Ca.IN.020.32.2.1
GAACACGCGAGAAATCTGCTCGGGCGAAAAAGCGATGCCTTCGCAAAAACCGTCGACCGCATCGGCCAGGCCCTCGGCAGCGACGGACGGCAAAATCTCCTTTGCGACCAGATCGATAAAAGCGTCCTTGTCGCCTTTCGCTTCAGGCGGCAGGGCATGGGCGCCGAGGAAGCTCGTCCTTATTGTTACTGGATGATGTTCGCCCAGGAGCCGCGCGGCGCGCAGCGATTTCCTCTCGTTTTCAAAATCGAGCCCGTAGCCCGACTTGATCTCGATGGTGGTGAGGCCTTCCGCGATCAACGCGTTGAGGCGCGGCACCGACTGCGCTACCAGCTCGTGCTTGCTGGCAGCGCGCAGCGCCTTGACCGACGAGACGATGCCGCCGCCCGCTCGAGTCACCTCCTCATAAGTCGCGCCGGCCAGCCGCATCTCGAATTCGTTAGCGCGGTTGCCTGCATGGACCAGATGAGTGTGGCAGTCGATCAGGCCCGGCGTTATCCAACGCCCTTCGCAATCTATAATCTCGGCTGCTTGGCCCAGCGCTGCCGGCATGTCGGCTTCCGGGCCGGCATAGACGATCAGGCCATCGCGCGCGGCGATCGCGCCGTCTTCGACGATACCCAGTGCGGCGGCGCTGTCAGCCATGGTTGCCAAACGCGCATTGCGCCAGAGGCGAACCTCCCCTGCCCGACCTTTGCTCTCTCCTGCCATCATCTTTTCCGTTTCAATCTGCGGCGATATGTATATACATATTGAGATGCCCTGCAAGTGGTATCATTGCACGGGACACAGGGAATCGGAGAGAAAAACGTGACGGCGATCTTTGCGGAACAGGTGCTTCTGCCCGACGGCTGGCAATCCAATGCCCGGATCGTCGCCAGTGAAGGCCGCATCGCCACGGTCGAACCTAACACCACCCCCCGGCCCGGCGACGAACACCATGCCATTCTGCTGCCAGGCATGCCGAACCTGCACAGCCACGCCTTTCAGCGCGGCATGGCCGGCCTCGCCGAGTTGCGCGGCCCTTCTGCCGACAGTTTCTGGAGCTGGCGCGAGGTGATGTACCGCTTCGCGCTGTCGATGACACCGGACCAGGTCGAGGCGGTTGCCGCGCAGCTCTATGTCGAGATGCTGGAAACTGGGTTCTCACGCGTCGGTGAGTTTCACTATCTGCATCACGACCGCGACGGCCGGCCCTATGCCAACGTCGCCGACATGGCCGAGCGCATCACTGCCGCGGCTGCCGACACCGGCATTGGGCTGACGCTGCTACCGGTCTTCTATGCGCATGCCTCTTTCGGCGGCGCAGCGCCGAACGAAGGCCAGCGGCGATTCATCAACGATGTGAATCGGTTCTCGAGGCTTGTTGAGAAATGCCGCGAATCCGTTCGCACCTTGAATCACGCGGTCGTCGGCATCGCCCCGCACAGTCTGCGCGCCGTGACACCGGAGGAGTTGGAAAACATCGCGGCAATGGTACCCGGCGGACCGATCCACATCCATATCGCCGAGCAAGTGAAGGAGGTTGAGGACTGCCTTGCCTGGTCCGGGGCGCGGCCGGTCGAATGGCTGCTCGCCAATGCCAATGTCGATAAGCGCTGGTGCCTGATTCACGCCACCCACATGAACGAGATCGAGACCGCGGCCATGGCGAAAAGCGGGGCCATCGCCGGCCTCTGCCCGATCACCGAGGCCAATCTCGGCGACGGCACCTTTGCAGCACCTTTGTTCAAACAACATGGCGGCCGCTTCGGCGTCGGCTCCGATTCCAACGTGCAGATCGGCGTGCCCGACGAATTGCGGCAGCTTGAATATTCGCAGCGCCTCGCCCACCGTGCCCGCAACATGCTGGCGGTCGCCGGCGGTTCGACCGGCCGCGCACTGTTCGATGCAGCGCTCGACGGCGGCAGCGCCGCGCTTGGCGCAGGTCTCTCGCGGATCGCCGCCGGTGCCTCAGCCGATTTCGTCTCGCTGAACGGTGATC
>NZ_RZSX01000103.1:0-10981 GCF_004023105.1 Mesorhizobium sp. M5C.F.Ca.IN.020.32.2.1
GAAGCCGGCCGGTCGGATAGTCATTGATGTAGCCGTTGCCGCCCAGCAGCTGAATGGCGTCGAGCGCCATCTGCGTCGCCTTCTCGGCAGCGAACAGCACGCAAGCGGCGGCGTCCTTGCGGCTCGTCTGGCCGCGGTCGCAGGCGGCTGCGACGGCATAGACATAGGCGCGCGCGGCATTCATCGTCGTATACATGTCGGCGAGTTTGCCCTGCACCAGCTGGAACTCGCCGATCGGCTGGCCGAACTGCTTGCGCTCGTGCACATAGGGGATCGCCACATCGAGGCACGCCGTCATCAACCCGAGCGGGCCGCCGGCGAGCACCGTGCGCTCGTAATCGAGGCCCGACATCAGCACCTCGACACCGCGCCCTTCCTCGTGAAGCACGTTGCCGAACGGCACTTCGACATTCTCAAACACAAGTTCGCCGGTGTTCGAGCCGCGCATGCCGAGCTTGTCGAGCTTTTGCGCGACGGAAAACCCGGCCATCGATTTTTCGACGATAAGCGCGGTGATGCCGCGCGAATGGAGCTCCGGATCGGTCTTGGCGTAGACGACCAGTGTTTCGGCATCCGGGCCGTTGGTGATCCACATCTTGGTGCCGTTGAGAACGTAGCGGTCGTTGCGCTTTTCGGCGCGCAGTTTGAGCGATACGACGTCGGAGCCGGCGCCGGATTCCGACATTGCCAGCGCGCCGACCTTTTCACCGGTGCATAGAGCGGGCAGATGTTTCTCCTTCTGCGCCGGCGTCGCCCAGCGATTGATCTGGTTGACGCAGAGGTTGGAATGGGCGCCGTAGGAGAGGCCGACCGAGGCCGAGGCGCGGGAAATCTCTTCCATAGCGACAACATGAGCGAGATAGCCCATGCCGGTGCCGCCGAAATCCGGATCGGCGGTGATGCCGAGCAGCCCGAGCCCACCGAACTCGGCCCACAGATGCGCCGGAAATTCGTTTGAACGGTCGATCTCGGCGGCGATCGGCGCGATCTTGTCCTGGGCGAAGCGCCGCACCAGGTCGCGCAGCGCCTCGATGTCTTCGTCAAGCCCGAAGTTAAGTGTGTGCGTGTACATGCCGTTCCTCCCGGCGCATGGCCCCGAAATCGAATTCGATTTTCGCGGTGGATCATGCGCAAAACCAAAATGCTACAACGTCCTTTGCTCGCCGGAAGCGGCTGCGACGCTGTAGGTCTTTGTCGCGCCGTGGGCCTTTGCTCCAACCAGGCGCATCGTCATTGAAAGATATGTGGCGGTTACCTCCGAGATCGATAGCCGCTCGCCCGGCCGGAACCAGACGATGACGCCGGTCATCATCTGGATCAGCGCCATGGCAGTCAGACCTGTGTCTTCGACGCTGAAGTCGCCCGCCTCTGCGCCGTCGCGCAGAATGGCGCGCAGCTCCTTTTCATAGGTCGTGCGCAGGCGCAGGATCTGCGTCAGGCGATCATGCGAAAGGCTGCGCAATTCCATGTTCGAGACATGGGTGGAATGGCGGCGTTCGATGTGGAAGGCGATGTGGTTTTTGACATAGGCGGCGAGCCGCGTCGGCGGATCGGCCGCGGCAGGGCGCGCCGCCTCCCACGCCTCGATCAGCCCTACCATGTGCTCGCGCATCAGCGTGAACAAGAGGTCTTCCTTGGTCGGGAAATAGCGGTAGAGCGCCGCCGCCTGCACGCCGACCTCGGCGGCCAGCTGGCGCATCGACATCGCCTCGTAGCCAAGACGCGCGATCAGGCTGACCGCCGCCTCGCGGACCGCAGCTTCGGTTTTTTCCCCGTCCGAACCGGTCGTGCGCGCCATGGTCACCTCATCGAGAAGCGTAATAATAAAATGGACGTTCAATTAATTCAAGGGATGTACATCGGACGTTCCGGCAGGCGAGACGGCGCAAGCCGCGCGGCTCTTCCTTCTCCCCTTGACAAGGGGAGAAGGAAGAGCGCCTTTCAGTTCCCCCGGGCCGCCGCCAACGCGCCCGGAAGTTCCTCAGCAAAAATGTCGAGCTCATGGTCGAGGCCGACGCTGACCCGGATGCAGCGGTCGAGCACCGGCACCATCGGCTTGCGGATGAACACGTCGCGCGACAGCAGCGCCTGCAGCACGTTCAGAGCGAAGGCGCCGTCGCCGCCGCAGTCTATGGTGACGAAATTGGTCGCCGAGGGCAGCGGCTTCAGCCCGTTGGCCTCGGCGACCTCGGCGATTCGCCGGCGGCCGGCAGCGACCCGCGCCACCACGTTTTGGAGATAGTTCTGATCGGCAAGCGCCTCCACGCCGGCGATCTGCGCCATGCGGCTGACGCCGTAATGGTTGCGGATCTTCTCGAAATCGCGGATCACCTGGGCCTCGGCCACCGCATAGCCGCAGCGTATGCCGGCCAGCCCGTAGGCCTTCGAAAAGGTGCGCATGCGGATGACGTTCGGCTGCGCGACATCGATCGGCGGCAGCGCCGAGGCCGGGCCCAACTCGCCATAGGCCTCGTCGAGCACCAGCATTGTGGTCTCCGGCAGGGCTTCGATAAAGCGGATGAGTTCGGCCGCTTCCCACCAACTGCCCATCGGATTGTCCGGGTTGGACAGGTAGACCAGCGCCCGATGTTCCCTGGCGACCGCAGCCAATAGGCCGTCGAGGCTTTCCCGGTCGTTCTCATAGGGAACCGCGACCAGCCGGCCGCCGACGCCGGCAATATGGAAATTGAAGGTCGGATAGGCGCCGAGCGAGGTGACCACCGCGTCGCCCGGCGCCACATACATGCGCGCCACCAGGCTGAGCAACCCGTCTATGCCTTCGCCGACCACCACGTTTTCGGCACTGACGCCAAGATGCGCAGCGACAGCCACCTTCAAATCGTGATTGTCGGGGTCGCAATACATCCACATGTCGCGGGCGAGGCCGGCCATGCGGGCGACGACACGCGGCGAAGGGCCAAAGCTGCTCTCATTGGCGCCGATGCGGGCGCGAAACGCACGACCCCGATCACGTTCCTGTGCCTCCGGGCCGACAAACGGCACCGTCGAGGGAAGCGCACTGACGATCGGAGTGAGGGGAGGGCGCTGGCGCATGGCAAAGGCTCGTTCGAAAAGGGCCTTCTTGCTAGCGCGGCACAGTTGGCCGCGCAAGCTCCCGCCTTGGCTGCAACCAGCATGCTGGATTCCTTCGGATCTTTTTGCTAGCGAGATATTATGAACAATCGACTCCCACCTGCTTGGTCAAAGCACATCAAGCCCGGACCCGCGCCGAAAGCGAAGGTGCCGATAGTGAAGCCTTTAGCGAGCCCGCAGAAAGGAAACGCCCAGTCGCGTACGCAGGCCGACGACGCGCTGCTGAAACAGGCATATGCCTTTCAGCAGGCCAAGCGGCTCGACGAGGCTCAGGACCTATGCCTTCGGGTTCTGGCGCGCACGCCAAACCATCCGCTCGCCTTGTACATCTTGGGGACCGTATACTTGGGTTACGATGATGAGAGGGCCTTGCGATATTTCGCACGGGCGGTCGGCGAGGAACCTAAAAACCCCTACTACCACCTCAGCCTGGGCGAGGCATATGTGAAGGTCAGCGAGTATTCGCCCGCAATCAGGCATATGCAGTACGCCTTGGAACTGCAGCCCGGTCTTATCGAAGCACTTTGCGCATTGGGCCGCACCTACACGGCGTTTGACAAGCCCGACATGGCTTTGCCGCTTTACGAGAAGGCGCTGAAAATCAACCGCGATCATCCCAAGGTGCGAGCCGGGCTGGCCGGCGCGCTCAGCGGCTTAGGGCGTATGGATGAAGCCGCCGACTATCTGAAAGAAGCGATTGATCGCCGTATTGGGGTGCCGGCTGCCTACAACGACCTTGTACAGACACGAAAGTTCACCGAGGAGCCAGAGGAGCTCCAATCCATCCTTCGCGAACTCGGTAATCCGAAACTTGGTTCGGAAGCCGCGCAGCAACTCCATCTCGCCGCCGGCAAGGTGCTGAACGACCTTAAGCGCTATAATGAGGCATTCGACCATTTCAACAGGGCGAAACAGGCCGCCGGCTACAAGTTCGACATCGACTTGTATCGTCGGTGGATCGATTCGATGATTGACACCTTCACGCCGGACTTTTTGGCTACCCGGGCCGGCTATGGAAATCCTTCCGAAGTGCCTGTGTTCGTGGTTGGCATGCCCCGCTCGGGGACGACGCTCACGGAGCAGATCTGCGCCAGCCATCCCGATGTCCATGGTGCAGGGGAGCTTAGCAAACTAAGGCGGGTCGCGAATGCGATCGGTCTGAGGACATCATCGGCTGGAGATTTGCACCAGCCAGTCATGTCGATCACGGAAGACCTGTCCAGAACGCTGGCCGAAGAGCATCTGGCCTATTTGCGGGAGCGGGCGCCTGCCGCACTTCGCGTCGTGGATAAAATGCCGCACAATTTCGAACTGATCGGCCTTGTCGGGCTTCTCTTCCCCAACGCACGCATCATTCATTGCCGTCGTGACGCCATCGACAATTGCGTCTCCTGCTTTGTCCTAAACTTCAGCGAGGGGCACAGCTACAACACCGACCTGAAAACACTAGGCCTGTACTATCGCGAGTATGACCGCCTGATGCAGCATTGGAACAAGGTTTTTCCAGGCCTTATCTTCGAAAACCGCTACGAAACGCTGGTCGAGGACCAGGAAGCGCAGTCACGCCGCCTCATAGATTATCTCGGGCTGCCTTGGGATGACGCCTGCCTGCGCTTTTTCGATAGGGATGGTTCGGTCAACACGCCCAGTCGCTGGCAGGTTCGTCAGCCGATTTACAAATCGTCGGTCAAGCGCTGGAAGAATTATGAAAACGAAATTCAGCCGCTTATACAGTCGTTGGGCGATCTTGCAGAGATTTGACTTGAGGTCGGCAATCCACATTGCGTGGACCGCGAGGGTCGCAAGCGCATAGGCTTGCTCCCAACCGACCTTCAGCCGCCAATCCCAACGAACAGCTAAATGCCACTAGCCGTCTTCCCCCAAAAGGGCGGGAACGAACTCCCTATTCTGTTCCTTGGCAAGCGCTGCTGCGGTGCAGAATCTTTCGAGAGGGACAGAGGGGGGCGCGAAGGATCGCTGCTGCTTTCATTCTGCGCAGCCGATCGGCTTCCAACCTGTCAGAAATCACAGACCAAGATCCAGCACAGAACGACCATGGCAGGTATCGGCCGCGCCATACATTCCGCCATGGACAGCCACGCCGATACGAAAAAACCCGGCGGTTGCCCGCCGGGTTCGATTTCAGTCAAGCGCTGCTGATTAGAACGAGCGCTGGAAGCGGAGCTGGCCGCCGAAGTTGTCGTCGTCATCGGCACCGGTCCAGTTGCTGACGCTCTCATCACCAAGATGGAAGTAGGAGGCTTCAGCCGTGATCGTCAGGCCGGGGACGATATCGTAGGCGATGTTCGCCACGACGCCTAGATTCTCGCCCTCGTCATAGGAGATCTGGGTGTTGAACGAGGTCTTCTCGTTGATGGTGAAGGTGCCACCGCCCCAGAGTGCCCAATTGCCGCTCCACAGCTTGTACATGCCGCGGCCGGCGGCGGGGATTGCGAAGCCGCCATCCGTGTAGTTGTCGTCCGTGCCATAGCCGGCCATGATGAACAGCGACAGGTTCTCCATCGGGGTGACGTCGAGGCGAACCTTGCCGGCCACTTCTTCATAGTTGCTGTCGTAGGCAATGACGCCGGTGATGGCGCCCCAGCCCTGCGTCCACTTCACACCGCCGACGACATGCGGGACGTAGCTGTCGATCGTGAAGTCGCCGTAACCTTGTTCGAGCGAGACCACGGCGGAGAAACCGTTGCCGGCGTCGAAATAGTACTGGACGACGTTGGTGTCGAAGCCGCCGTAGGGAACCAGCGTATCGTTCATGACGTTGCCGGCGTAGCCAATGAACGTATCGAAGGCCGATTCGTCCTTACCAACGCGCAGTCCACCGAGCTGGATCCAGGCGAAGTTCAGCGAAACGCCGGGGTTGTAGGCTTCGTTGAGGACCGGAGATGTATCGCCCTGGGTGTTGCGGAAATTGAAGCGGGTCTCGGTGTACGTCTTCAAGGTGCCGAGCTCGGTTTCCTGGCCGGTCCAGGTCTTCAGCGCGAAGCGAGCACGCTTCCAGTAGGTATCCTGATCGTCGCCGTCCTCGACGTCGACGGTCCCCGCACCGGTGAATGTGCCGATGTCGCCGACGCCGATGTCGTAGCGGACATAGCCGCCGATGCGCAGGCAGGTCTCGGTGCCGGGGATGTAGAAGTAGCCAGCGCCATAGACGTCGCAGATGCGGACGTATTCAGCGGGTTCCGGCTCGGCAACGACGACGGCGTCGGCGGCGCGCGCACCGGAAACTGCGACCAGAGCCGCAGCGGAGCCAAGAAGAAGGCTCTTGATGTTCATTTTCTGACCTCCAGTCAAAAGTTAAAAAACGGGTCTGGGTATTCTTTGCTGAAGGACAGCGTTCCCTGCCCCATCCCCACTACCGAAAAAGATGCGCACCGCGCCGCTCCTTCGAATTCGACATTACCCATGAGGCGGCGGCGTTCAACCACCATCGTATCGGCGAAAGGTCTGTGCAGGCGCTATCCCCCTGCCTTGTTGCACAAATGACACGATTTGGCCTCACTCGGAAAGCTCCCGTTAACCATTGAGCTATCGGAAACCCTTGGGCGAGACCTTTGCAATCCGGCCGATTCCGACAATTGCCCGCCGGAATTGCGACGATGTCGTTGAGTCGCCGGCCGAGGGATTGCCGCAGAATCGCCGCATGGCGAAAGCGCCATTAGGCGGAAGCCGGTTTTTTCAATGATAATCGCGCCGGCTTGTTGATTGTGCCGGCGCTTTTCTTTATCCACCGGCGCAACGGAGAGGTGGCCGAGTGGTCGAAGGCGCTCCCCTGCTAAGGGAGTAGAGGTCAAAAGCTTCTCGTGGGTTCGAATCCCATCCTCTCCGCCATCCTGCTTCGCGCTGGGCGCTTCGCAGGATAAGTCCCCCTTTCCGCGAAAGCAGGATGCGCTGCGGCACTGCCTCAAATAAATTCCTCAGTTCTCGAGCATTAGCTCGAACCGATGCGTTGCTCGGCCCTATCAAGAAAATTGGCGATGGCGCCGGGCAGGCCGCCGGTCTCGAGGAAAGGCGCATGGCCCTGGCACTCGACCGTAATCGTCTCGACACAAGGGTGACGCTTTCGCATCTGTTCGAGCGTCTCGGCGGAAAGCAGCTTCGAATTGGCGCCGCGGATGGCGAGCAAGGGTATGGCCGCCAGCGCCTCGAACTGCGGCCACAGATCTGCCAGTGGCTGAGTAAGGTCGAGACCCGCCAGCGTATCGACCAGCTTCGGGTCGAAATCCGGCACCAACCCCTCATCCGTCTCTCGGTAGAGGGCCGATACCATCCGCTCCCAATCCGCCTCGGTCAGAGCTGGAAAGTCGCTGCTATGCGCGCCGCACTGGGCGCCGATCGCCTCGGCATGGGTTTTCGGCTTTGGTGTCTGCTCGAGATAGGAGCGGATATAGGCGAAACCGCTAGCCTCGACCACTGGGCCGATGTCGTTGAGGACGACGGCTTTAAGGACGGCCGGCCGCATCGTGCCGAGCACATGGATGATCAGCCCCCCACGCGACGTTCCGATGAACGCCGCCGCCTCGATGCTCAGCGCCGCCAACCCGGCGAGGATATCACCGGCTTCAACGCCGATATTGTAATGGCCGATATCGGGGTCGTAGGCGGATTGCCCGCGCCCGCGGTAGTCGAAAGCGACGATTTTTCGCGAACCTTCCGCCCGTCGCGACAGGTGCAGCGCCAGCTCATGAAAATCGCGGCAATTGCGGGTCAGGCCAGGCAGGCAGACGACCGGCCAGTGTTCGGAATTCGCTTCGCCGTAGACACGGGCGTGAAGTTGCAGCCCGTCCGGCGAGGCGTAGAAGAAATCGGAAAAACCCTGGTCGCTGGGCATCTAGACGTGGTTCCTCGCTGCTGCCGGATAGTCTCCGACTGCTACAGGCGAGGGAAGGTGCGGTCAAATCGGGAAGGCGGACCGGCGAAACTGCCGATTCCCCCCTCGTGAGGGAGATTGGCCGTCATCGACGCGTTCGCCAATCTCGAACGCCGTCGACGCTCTTCAACTCCGCCCGTTCACCAAATCTCCAACGATATCGTACTTGCCGGAAATGCGCATCTTGTAGACTTCGTAATTCTCCATCACGCGCTGGACATAACTTCTTGTTTCCGTATAAGGAATCCGCTCGATCCAGTCGACTACTGAGTCGATGTCCTTGCCGCGCGGATCGCCAAATCTAGCCACCCACTGGGCGGCGCGGTTGGGGCCGGCATTGTAGCCGGCGAAGGTCAGGACATAGGAACCGTCGAAGCGGCCGAGCTGCTCGCCGAGGAAGGCGGCGCCCAGCGTCGCATTGTAGCCGGCGTCGGTGGTCAGCCGCGCCTGCGAGAAGGTCATCCCGGCCTTCTTCGCCAATTGCCTGGCGGTCCCCGGCATCAGCTGCAGCAGCCCGCGCGCGCCGGCGCTGGAGACGGCGCCGATATTGAATTCGCTTTCCTGGCGAGCGATCGCATAGGCCAGCGCCTTGCCGGAGCCGGAAATGTTGGCGGTGGCGGGAATGACGCCGAGTGGATGCGACAGCGCGCCGACATCTATGCCGCGCGCGCCGGCGATCTTGCCGATCTTCAGCGCCAGGAAATGGTTGCCCTGCTTTTCCGCCATAGCGGCGAGCAACGCCAGCTCTCCGGGACTGGTCAACTGCCCGGCGAGGTCGCGATAAAGCGTGTCGGCGTAGCGCTCATAGCCCGCCTCCTGCAGCCGCTTGATGGCGCTGACCGCGTCGCGATTGGCGAAATTCCGCTGATCGGCGGCGCTCGGCTGCGGATGGGCGATGTTGAGGACCTGCCGGCCGACGCGCTCGCCGGCGAGCTGGCCGTAAAAGGTCGTGCCGTAACCAGCGGCACGGGTGAAATTATCCTTCGCACTGCCGGGACCGCCGGCTTCGGCCGCACGGCCGAGCCAGTAATAGGCGCGCGACAGCGAGATCGGCCCCTGGGCGAGATCGGCGATCCGCGCGAAATGCCTGGCAGCGGTGTTAGGCTCGTTGAGGCCGCGCAGCGCGTACCAGCCGGCATGAAACTCCGCATCCGCCGCGTTGGCGGCACTTTCGGCGGCGTGTGCTGCGACTATTTTGTAGGCGGTCTTCATGTCACCCTGGTCGAGCAGTTCGCGCGACAGCACCCGGCGCTCGGCCCACCAGGCATCCGGATCGATCAGTGCGCTGCGGTCGCTCGGCGCCTTCATCATCACTGCGGCGGCGTCGGAAAACTTCTGCTGCTTGCGTAGAGATTGGGCTTGCGCGAAGAGATAGCCGGCCGAACGCTGCGCAGCGGGCACCGCCTTCAGCAGTTTGGCCGCTTTCTTGTCGCCCCTGTCCGCCGCTGCCCAGGCATCGGCCAGCTGTTGGGCACCGGCAAGGCCGGCGACGCGCAGCGCGGAATTGACCCGGTCGGCATAGAACATGCGCTCCATGCGAAAGCTGTGGTCGGCGGCGGCGATGAGCTTGCCGAATTCCCAGATGATCGCCGCTTCGTCCTTGGCTTCCAGTTTCTCAGTGCGCCAGAAAGGCGACAGCACCGAGCGCGCTGCCTCGACGTTGCCCTGCGACACATAGGAGCGGGCGAGGATCACCACGCCCTCGACTGTTTGTGGCTGGCTGCCGCCGAAAGCCTTCACCACGGTCTCAGGGGCGGGGTTTTCGCGGTAGAGCGCGCGCTCGCTGTTCTTGCGCAAGGCGATCAAGCCCGGCCAGTTCGGCAGCATTTTCGCAGCATGGGCGATGTCGCCGCTTGGCACCTTGTCGCCGCCGTAGAGTGCGATCGCCCAGGCAAGGATGTGCCGGTCGAGCGAATTGACCGGCAGGGTTTCGCGCACTTGAAGCGCACCGGCAATGTCGTTTGCCGCCAGCGCATCGAGGCCGCTTTTCAGCCTGGCGACACTGACGGATGGAGATCCCGTATCGTGCAGACCCCTATCCTGCAGGTTTGGTATCGGTATGGCCGACGTGACCTGCACATCGATCTTGCCCGCGGCCACAAGGCTCGGCGTCAGCAGGAGAATTGCGCCAAGCAGCGCAAAAAAATGAGGCTGCCTGGTCGGCATGGTCTTCATCATTTCCTGTCTACACATTACCAACAGGCACAGGTCAACCGAAGCCTAGTTGGCTGTGATGAAGAGCCCGTAAACAACGCTATCGAGGCCTTTCAAATTGCGCTTGCTGGCATTACCACCATGCTTGCCGCGCAACAGTGTCGAGACTATGGTGCGCCGCTTCGCTTTCGGCTAGAAGGCGCGCACGACAAAACACCTACAGCGCCGTGCGTCGTCTCAGACGCGCAAAGGACGCTGTAGCACTTTAAATTTGGCGCATGATCCCCCGCGAAAATCGACTCCGATTTTCGGGGTCATGCGTTAGTCCCAGGGAGTTGGACGACATGCTGAGAGGCTCGCTTACCGCGCTCGTGACACCGTTCGAAAAGAGCGGCCGTTTCGACGAGAAAGCCTTTCGCGCTCTCGTTGCCTGGCAGATCGCCGAAGGCACGAGCGGTCTGGTTCCGGTCGGCACCACCGGCGAGTCGCCGACGCTGTCGCATGACGAGCACCGCCACGTAGTCAAAGTGTGCATCGAGGTCGCCAAGGGCCGCGCTCCGGTCGTCGCCGGTGCCGGCTCCAACAACACCGAGGAGGCGGTTGGCCTGGTGCAATATGCCGAGAAGGCGGGCGCCGACGCTGCACTCGTCGTCACGCCTTACTACAACAAGCCGACGCAGCGCGGTCTCTATGCGCATTTCGCCGCCGTCGCCAAAGCGACCAGCCTGCCGATCATCATCTACAACATTCCGCCGCGCTCGGTGATCGACATGACGCCCGAAACGATGGGCGAGCTGGTGCGTGACTTCAGGAACATCATCGGCGTCAAGGATGCCACCGGCAAGG
>NZ_RZSX01001040.1:0-1980 GCF_004023105.1 Mesorhizobium sp. M5C.F.Ca.IN.020.32.2.1
GTTTTGCCTAGCGGCCAAAGCCTGATTGCAGTCAGGCCGGATCGCAGGTTGCCGCGATTGCCGGCGTGCTGCCCCGGCGCCGACTGGAATGGAGCGCGAACAGACCGGCGCCGATGATCAGGGCGGCGCCGATGACGGTGGTCGATCGCGGCACTTCGGCAAAGAACAGGAAACCCCACAGCGGCGACCAGATGATGCCGGTGTATTCGAAGGTGGCGACGCTGTTGGCGGGCGCCAGCCGATAGGCCTGCGACAACAGGATCATCCCGGCCGAAGCGCCGAAGCCGCAGGCGGCCATCGTCAGAAAATCGATCCGCGTCGGCCAGATCCATGGCCTGACCAGGAATTCGAGGCTCGGATGCGTGGCATGAGTTATTCCTGCCAGCCAGAACAGCACGGCGACCGCTGCAGCGCCCACGAGGTAGACGCCGTTTTGATAGAACGCCATGACCGTGGCTGAGTCGGTGTCGCCGATCTTGCGGGCCATCAACTGCGAAAACCCGTACAGCACCGCCGACGCCAGCGACAGCAGTGCCGCCCAGTCGAACAGCCCGGCACCGGGCCGCAGCATTACCAGCACGCCCAGCATCCCGACCATGACGGTGACCAGCGTCTGCCACGCCACCCGTTCGCCGAGATAAGGGCCGGCAAGAACCATGATGAACAGCGGCGTTATGAAATAGAGCGCCACCGCGTCGGCAAGCGGAAGGGCGGCGATCGCCAGATAATAGACCGTGTAGGAGGTGAACAGGATGAAGGCGCGCGTCGTCAGCATGCGAAATCGCTTTGAAAAGATCGCCCGGAGCCCGACATCGGCATGAACCAGCACGAGAAGAATGGGCAGGGCGACGATCGAGCGGATCGCCATCACCTCGGTCACCGGATAGGTGCCCGACACGGCCTTGATCAGCGGATCCTGGAGCGAGAACACCAGAACGCCGAGGCAAAGGCTTGCCATGCCGAGAACGATCCGGTTCTGCATGTCGTTCGACGGCTCCTTGCAGTGCGGCCCGGAACCGGGCCTGCGTTCGGGGTAAAAAGAACCCGCCACCGTTTCGGGCAGCGGGTACGAGTGAGGACTCTATATTGGTCCGCAGCCGATTTCGCAGCCGCATATCCAATGGGTGAAGCGACTATTATCCGCCGTTTGACATGTTGCAAACGAATTGGAATGATACCTGCAATCAGAATTTCTTATGGCGGACAAATGAAGCCCACGCTCGACAGCGATCTGCTGCGCACCTTCGTAGCGGTTGCCGATACCGGCAATTTCACCAAGGCAGCGGAGCAGGCCGGCCGTACCCAATCGGCGGTTTCGATGCAGATGAAGAAGCTCGAAGATGTGCTCGGCGACAGTCTGTTCGAGCGCGGCTCGCGCGGTGTGGCGCTGACGCGACGCGGCGCCGAACTCATCGTCAACGCCCGCCGGATCGTGTCGCTGCTGGACGAGACGGCGGCCTCGATGGTCGCGGCGCCGCTTGGCGGGCCGGTGCGCATCGGCATTCCAGAAGAATATGGCCACGCGATCCTGTCGCGCGCCCTCGGCGCTTTTGCCAAGCGCCATCCTCAGGTCGACATCACCGTCCGCTACGCGCATTCGGGTGCGCAGATCGCGGCGCTCGCCGCCGGCGACCTCGATCTGGCGGTGGTGTTCGAGTGGCAGGACCTCTCCGGCGGAGAGGTGCTGATGCTTGATCCGACCGTATGGGTAACGTCGGAGCTGCATCACATGCATGAGGAGCGACCGGTGCCGATCGCCCTCCATAATCGTGCCGGCTGGTGCAAGGATTTCGCGATCAAGTCGCTGGAGCAGCGCGGTCTCGCCTACCGCGTCGCCTATACCAGCGACACCAATGGCGGCCTGCGGCTCGCCGTCACCTCCGGGCTGGCGATCGCGCCGATCTCGCGCAGCAACATCCCGGCCGGCTGCCGCGAACTTACGGCCGCCGACGGGTTCGGCGACATCGATTCGTCGAACGT
>NZ_RZSX01001041.1:0-1979 GCF_004023105.1 Mesorhizobium sp. M5C.F.Ca.IN.020.32.2.1
TCAAGGAAGAGCTGCTGAAGATGAAGGCCAACGCCAAGCTGGTCGGCGAGGTGACCGCCAGCCAGACCGCGCTGGCAACCGGCGAGGTCGACATTCTGGTCGGCGGCGGCGAATGGGTGACGGCCGGGCTGGCCAAGGAGAACCCTGCCCTCGATTTCTCAATCCCGAAAGAAGGTGCTGTGCTGTGGTCGCAGTCGCTGGCGATGTTCAAGGATTCCAAAAACAAGGATATGGCGCTGAAATTCATCCAGTACATCATGAGCCCTGAAGGCCAGGCGCGGCTCTCCACCTCGGCCTGCTATTGGGGCATGCCGGCGAACACCAAGGCGGCTCTGACCGATGAGCAGAAGAAGATCCTGCGCTTCGACGAGCAGCCGGATTTCCTAGCCCGCGCCCAGCCCTATCCGGCGCCGAATGCCGATCTCGACAAGAAGATGCAGGACGTCTGGACCGAAATGCTGCAGGCGCAATGACCGGTCGCCGGTCATGAACTCTGCCACGAACAGTGGACGTGCCCTGCCCTGGGCGCTGGTCACGCCGGCGCTCGGCTGGACGCTGCTGTTCTTCGTGCTGCCTTTCCTGGCCATGGGGTTTTCCAGCCTGACGGCGCATGATGGCGGCGGCTTCACCCTGTCAAACTACAGCCAGTTCTTCAACAATCCGGCCTATTGGCAGGCGATGGTGAACTCGCTGCAGGTCACCGCCATCGTCACCCTGATCTCGGTGCTGCTCGCCTACCCCTTCGCCTGGATCCTGGCCGAACAGGTGCCGGCGCGCTGGCAGCGGCTGGCGCTGATGCTGGCGGTGCTGCCGTTCTGGACTTCCTATGTCGTGCGCTCCTACTCCTGGCTGCTGGTGCTGGCGCAGAACGGCGTGATCAACCGCGCGCTGACCGGCTCAGGCCTGTTTGCGGAACCGGTGCAACTGGCCAACACACGGCTGGCCACGATCATCGGTTTCGTCCATTTCTTCGTCATGCTTTTGACGCTGACGATCTTCGCCAATCTGAAGCAGCTCAGTCCCAGCTACCGCAAAGCTGCCGCCGATCTCGGCGCCGGGCCGGTGCGCACGTTCCTGCATGTCGTCCTGCCGCTGACGTTGCCCGGCATCATGGTCGGCGCTTTTCTCACCTTCGTGCTGTGCATCGGCGACTACATCACACCGCAGATCCTCGGCGGCAACAACGAACTTTTGATGCCGCAGCTGGTGATGATGCAGATCGGCCGGCGCGGCGACTTTCCGCTCGCCTCGGCGCTGTCGATCATTCTGATGGCCGTGGTTACCATTGCCTATCTCGCCTGCGCCCGCTGGCTGAAGATCGAGCGGGCCTGACCATGCGCTCCTCCACTGTGGCCAAAGCCATTCGCATCCTGTCCGGCCTCTACGCCATAGCCATCTATGGCTTCATTTTCCTGCCGGTGGTCGTGCTGGTGCTGTTTTCGCTGCAGGCGACGTCGTTTCCGATCCCGCCCTTCACCGGGCCGTCGCTGCGCTGGTACGACGCCGTGCTCGCCGACACCCGGCTGACTTCGGCGCTGGTCAATTCGCTTCTAGTCGCAGCCATCTCCTCAGCTGTCGCCGTCACGCTGGGTTTCCTCTCCGCCTGGGGTTTTGCACGCTTCGTCCTGCCCGGCTCAGGCCTGCTGCGCGGGCTGATCACGCTGCCGCTGACGGTGAGCTATCTCATCATCGGCATGGGACTGCTGGTGCTGTTCAACTGGGCCGGCGTGCCAAAATCGCTGCTTGCCGCCGGCATCGGCCATGTCGTGATCAACCTGCCGCTGTGCTTTGCCATCATCTACAGCCAGATGGGCGACCACCAGATCAACATCGAGCGCGCCGCGCGCGACCTCGGCGCGCCCGAGTGGAAGGTGCTGCTGCTGATCACAGTGCCGGTGATGGCGCCGGCGATCTTCGCCGGTTTCTTCCTGTCGATGACCTTCTCGTGGGACGAATTCGTGATTTCCTTCCTGCTGACG
>NZ_RZSX01001042.1:0-1976 GCF_004023105.1 Mesorhizobium sp. M5C.F.Ca.IN.020.32.2.1
CTCCGGGCTCGACCACATGTCGGTTATGATCGCGGTCGGGTTGTGGGCGGCGCTCAAGGGCGGCAAGGCGGTTGTCGCCTGGCCGCTCGCCTTTGTCGGCGTCATGCTGGCGGGCGGTACGCTCGGCATGCTGCAGGTGCCGGTGCCGTTCGTCGAGCCGGGCATACTGGCGTCCGTCGTGGCGCTGGGACTGCTGGTCGCGCTCGCGGTCGATCTTCCGGTCTCGGCCGGCGTCGCCATCATCGGCCTGTTCGCGCTGTTCCACGGTCACGCCCATGGCATCGAGGTGCCTGAAAACGCCGGCGGGCTCGGCTATATGGCCGGCTTTGCCGTCGCCACCGCGCTGCTCCATGCCGCCGGCCTCGCTGCCGGTCTTGGCCTCGGCATCAGATTCCCGGGCCTTGCCCGCGCCGCTGGCGGCGCCTGTGCTGCCGTCGGTGCCGGCCTCATCTTCGGCGTCTTGTGAGGCTGGCGATGATCCCGGGCGAAATCATCACGGCAGGCGGCGAGATCGAACTCAACAAGGGCCAGCCGACCGTCACCATGAAAGTGGCCAACAGCGGCGACCGGCCGGTCCAGGTCGGCAGCCACTATCACTTCTTCGAGACCAATGAGGCGCTGAAATTTGATCGCGACAAGGCGCGGGGCATGCGCCTCGACATCGCCGCCGGCACGGCGATGCGCTTCGAGCCCGGCCAGGAGCGTGACGTCACTTTGGTGCCGCTCGGCGGCAAGCGCGAGGTCTACGGGTTCCAGCAGAAGATCATGGGCGCGCTGTGAGATCCAAGGCGTCGAGCAGTTTCGGCTCAGCTGGGCGGCTTGGCCGCTGCGTAGATGACGACCTTTCCAGGATCATCGAATTCCACGGCGAGAACGTCTTCGGTCTGCACGCGTTGAGAGTCGATGGCGTTGAACAGCAATGCGTTCGCCTCGATCTCCTCGCGCAGTTCCGCAATCTCGTCCTGATGCTGCTCGACCTTGCTTTCGATCGCCGGCGGCAGACCGCCTTCCGTGCGCGCCGCGTCGGTGAGGAACACGATATCGACTTTGTCGAGCTTGGATGTCTTGCGCACAGTACCGATGTTTTCACGCGTCCGGTCGATCGCCGTGGCGACTTTGCCGGCTTCCACAGCCGTGTTGGTCTCTTCCTGGCCGACTTCCGAGCCGATGATCTTGTTGACCGTATCCGGGCCTTCGAGGCCCTGCGCATTCAGCGCGGCCTGGGGAACGCTCGCCGCGAGAAACGCAGTTGCGGCAATCATATGCAGCCATCTGGTGTCGGGGGAGGTGGTGATCGCCATCGCTCGCTCTCGGAGCCTCTTTCGAGGCTCGTTTCTACGCCAAAAAGTCGAAACGTATTCTGCCCTGCGAAGGTTCCCTCCCCGATGCGGCAGGCCGGCCTTGTGCCGGCCCGCCACAGCGTATCGTCAGCTCGCTTTCTTGGTGATCAAGGTCAGCGCGCCATTGGTGTCCATGCTGGCGGCGATCACTTGCGCCGAGGTGAGTCCCTTGGCTTCGAGCGCGGATTTGACCTGGGGCGTCGCGTCAATCGAGCTGCGCAATTTCTGCAGGCCGTCCTCGCCGCGCTTGGCGATCACTTCGTTGACCTTCGTCTGCGTTTCCTTGGGCAGTTCCTCGATGTCGACGACGTTCACGGTCTGAATCGCCGGCGCTTCCGGCTGAGCGCCGGGCGCCGCGGGAGCGGGCGAAGCCGGCGGCTCGCCGGGTTGCGGCGCCGGCTGTTGCTGGGCGCTGGCAGCGGTCGCGAGCAGGAGGGTGGCGGCGGCAGCGAGACTTATCGTTTTGCGCATGGATCTTCCTTTCCATCGATTGGCGAACGGTCGTTTTGGGGTGACCCGGCCACCTCAAACGTTAAATGGGATCGGAAGGTGTCGCTCAGCGGGTCATTACGTGACCATAGGATGGCGACAATGTGCGGCCGGGCTTCGACCGGCTGTATTGGGACGTATTTCGGG
>NZ_RZSX01001043.1:0-1976 GCF_004023105.1 Mesorhizobium sp. M5C.F.Ca.IN.020.32.2.1
GCCGTTCTGGCGGCTCGAAGACAACATGGCGCGGCACTCTTCTGCGCGCTCTGCATCATCCTGCCGCTGATCACCAACCTGGCCTCGATGGTCAGATATGTCGTTGGGCTTGCGCCTCTGACAATGTTGCTCGCCGTCCTGTTGTCGGCGTCGAGGCTCATTTGGCTCGCAGCTTTGGTTCTCTTCCTCGGCGCCTGTTATTTCACGACGGTGGCGTGGATCGGAGGCTACCTTGCCTTGGTCTGACACTCTGGGGACTTACAGACGCGCCGCCTCGCTCGGCGGCTACGTGCTCGCGGCGGTTCTGGCCGGGTCCGAGATCGTCATCCTTGCGCTTGCTCTCAATCCGAACGTCAATGCCGATTATCGTGCATATTACATCGATCGGACGACGACCTGCCTCAACCGCGATGCCGTCGGCCGCTACACACTTGGCCAGACGATATCGTTCCGGAACGACGGCGCCAAGCAGGCAGCGGGCATAAAGGTCTGCGGCTGGTCGGGACCCGTCGCCGACGGCACCCATTCCCTGGGCGAGACCTCGCGGCTCCGCGTGAAGATACCGCCGCTGCGCAACGGGCTGACAGCCACGCTGCAGATGGCCGCCGTCATTCGTCCTCCACAGATCACGCAGAGGGTTGTGGTCTCGGTGAACGGTGTTCGGGCGCATGCGGTGACGCTGTCTGGCAAAGAACCCCGAACCGTCTCGTTCGTCATTCCATCGGCGGCGCTCGGCAAGGCCGATACACTCGAAATTGCCTTCGATTATCTCGACGGCATTCCGCCAACTCCGGCCGCCAGCAACATCTATAAGCGCTCCATCAAGCTGGTGTCGTTCCGGCTGGATGCCATTGAGGTGGATTAGGTAGAGCGGTCGCCTTGCTGGCCGGGTCTATGCTGCGCAAAAACCCATCGGTCGAGCATGAGCAGATTGACCGCTGGAATAAGCAGGCATGTAACCAGAATGGCAATGATGGGCGGCAGGCCGAGTTTCGCGGTCAAAAGCGCCGGCGCCGCGTAAGCCACGGCGAAGCCTGTCGCCGTCAGCAGGAGAAAACGTGCAGCTTCCGATCGGTGCGATCCGCTCGACATGAACGTTACTGACTTATGGGCGAGATACGAGAACACGGCAGCCGCGGCGTAAGCTGCAAGCGATGCTTGGACAGGCGAGAAGCCGATCCATTCCGATTTGACCAAACCGATAGCCAAGGCAGCATACAGGATTGTCGCGGCGATGCCGACCAACCCGAAGCGGGCCAGCAGCTTCAGCCCGATGCGGGCGGTCGAACGGCCCTCAGACATACGCACTGCACGCGTACTGGGCTCCAAGCGGCATGGGCGCGAGCACGCGTTCGAGTCTTCGGGCGAAGGGCCTGGCCGAGGGCAGCAGCAGGAAATGCTCAGATCGGATATCGCTGAAGCCCGTCTCCTGAAAGAGGGACCTTGCTTTGGCCGCGTTGAGCAGGACCGCGTCCTGGTCGAATGGACACCGCAACACCGCAAGACGCGTCAGCAGGTTATAGGGATTGTGTTCGATGATGCAGGCGACGCCGCCCGACCGCACCACGCGCCGCATCTCCCGGAAGAAATCGAGCCAGGAGACGGGCGGAACGTGATGAACGACGCAACTCGCGAAAGCCAGGTCGAACGCGCCGTCCTCGTAAGGCAGGCTCAGCGTGGTACAGGCGCGATAGGTCACACCTGGATTGACCTGGCCGGCGCGCAGGATCGATTCTTCCGAGACGTCGCAGCCATCCAGGCGCTCGAAGACGCCTTCGAGATAAGGGTGGAGCGACCCGACGCCGCAGCCGACATCCAGCGCCCGCACACCGGCACCACCCTGCCGAAGCCTTCGCTCGACCACGAGACGCCGCAGCAGGTCGGCCTTGGCGATCAGAAAGAAGTCGTGATTGAGTCCGGAAAACCGGATGGATCCGGCGACCGCCTCGCCATAAGTTGATTTATAGCTGTCGAAG
>NZ_RZSX01001044.1:0-1961 GCF_004023105.1 Mesorhizobium sp. M5C.F.Ca.IN.020.32.2.1
CATTGGTGTCGCCGCCACTTCCCGCTTCCTCGGCCGGCACGCCGCCATTGATGGCGTCGATGGCGCGCTTGGTCGACGGTCCGAGCAGATCGTAGCTGCCGCGCGCCTTGACCTCGCGCTCCCAGTCGAGCAGCGCATTGACCCAGCGCGTATGATCGAAGCCATCGCCTGAAACAACCAGGATACGGCCGAGCAGCAGCGCCTGTTCGGTGTCGTCAGTAACAGTGCCGGCGGCCAGGCCTTTCGACACTGGATGGTCGGCGACGGGCGCGACGAAATCCTCGACGTGGCCGTAGAGCTCGGCGATGCGGGCCGGCGACAACAGCTGCGTCGGCATGCCGAGCGCATCGCCCAGCGCACCGCCGATAAGCGCGCCCATCGCCCGGTCGATCGCCTCGGCCGTGTCCATCCTCAGAACTCCAGGTGAAGTGCGAAATGCGCCGGATTGAGAAGGCTGGTGACAAATTCGATGGCGCGGCCATCGGCCGCGCGCGTCAACCGCCGCGTGCGCAGGAACGGCGCGCCGGGCGCGCAATCGAGAATGGCCGCGTCCTCGGCGCTCAGCATCTCGATATCGACCCACTCCTCGCCGTGATCGGGGACGAGCCCCGCCCCTCGCAGCGTCTGGTGCAGCGAGCCCTCGCGCAGGCCGCGCAGCGGCACGTCCTCCAGCTCGGGCGACAGCGGCAAGCGGCTGCGCTCGATCGAAATGGCGTGGCCGTCATCGGCGTTGCTGCGCACCCGGTCAACGGCGATGAAGAACGGGCTTTCGACGCCCAGCCTGGCAGCGAGCTCGGCATCCTGCATGACTTCGAGCCTGAGCGTGCGCGTGTCGGCATTGGCGCCGGCATTGGCCAGCGCCCGCGACCAGCCGACGGCGTCGTCGACCGGCATCCCGTCGAAGGTGACAAACGAGCCGATGCCGACTTTGGTGGTGATCAGCCCGCGGCTAGACAGTTCCTCGAGACCCTTGCGGATGGTGTTGCGGCTGACGGAAAAGCGCTGGACGAGCTCGTTCTCGCTCTGCAGGCGGTCGCCGAAGCCGAGCACGCCGGAGCGGATCTCGTGTTCGAGGACGGTGGCGATCCGTTCGGGCTTGCCCGTACCGGGAGTCGACAGAGCCGTGCGTCGCGCCATGGAATACCTGTTCAGTAGACCTGTATAGTCCTGTTCAGTACAGTGACATGGCGGTCATGTCAACGGCTCGTGGCCAGCACGCTTTTGAGTTCCCCATACCGGGCAAGGATTGCTCTGATGATCACGAACGGTTCGTCGCAGGCTGGAATTTTATGGGAACCTTCACCACCCCCGAGCGGTTTTTTCGATAGTCGCAAATGCGGCAACAACCGAGAAAATGGAGACAAATGGAGAAAAATCATGCTCACGAAGATTCTCGCAGCGTCCGTACTCGCCGCCGGTCTGGCCACCTCTGCGATGGCCCAGAATACCAGCGACCCAGACGCTGACATGGGTCCCGGCAGCGACAGAAGCGTCGTCACCGACCCTGCCCCGGTCGATCCGAGCCTCGTCGAGCCGAATGCCGTCGATCCCGGGATTACGGGTAGTATTATTGCGGGCCCTGATGACTTGAATTCTAATGCCGATCGTAACTGCCCTATAGGCCCGCAGGGCGCGATGCCGGATGCAATGAACAAGGCTCCCGGCACGGTTTCACCGACCGTCAACGACAACCACTGCGGCAAGTAGCCGAGATCGATTTCCACGCTTTCGGCCGCGGCACGGACAGAGTTTTCGTGCCGCGGCCGAAACGCTGTGTTACGAACCGCTATTTCTAGCTTGCTGAACTCTTGCGCGGTCGGACAGCCTTTGGCTTGGTGGCCTTTCCGGTCGCGGGACCCTTCGCTTTCGGCCTGCTCTCCTCACCGTCGATCTCGGCTGTGGCCTGATCCCAGTGCTGCTGGTGAGCGCCGTTGGGCCGGCCGGCCTGCTCCCAGATCGCG
>NZ_RZSX01001045.1:0-1961 GCF_004023105.1 Mesorhizobium sp. M5C.F.Ca.IN.020.32.2.1
CTCCGGAAGACCGTGCCGCCTTCCTCGCCTTCGGCCGTTGGCTGATGCCGCGCTCGGCGGCGGCGCTCGAAAATGCCGTGGCGGGACTGCGGGAAAAGGCGAAGCCGTTCGATCTCGTCCTTGAATCGCAGGCCGGTGCGCCGCTCGAAGTGCACGGGCGCAAGGGCGCAGCACACGTGGTCGTCCGTTTCGTCTCGCTTTCAGAAACGCAGCGAAGCGAGGCCAGGCTGAAAATCGAGAACCAGCGTCTCGCCGCCGACTATGACACCATGCTCGGCCTTCTCAACGCACTCAGCATGCCAGCATGGCTGCGCATGGCGAACGGGCGGCTGAAATGGGTCAACCGCGCCTATGCCAAGGCGGTCGAGGCGGAAAACGCCGAAGCGGCGGTTCGCGATGCGAAGGAATTCTTGGGTAGCCAGGCGCGCGATGCGATCGCTGCACAGCACAAGTCGCATGCCGTCTTCGAGCAGGCGCTTTCCACTGTGATCGAAGGCGACCGCCGCATGTTCGCCGTGACCGACTTCGCCGGCGCGGACGGTTCGGCGGGTCTTGCCTGCGACACCAGCGCCATCGAAACCATCCGTAACGAATATGAGCGGACCGTGCGGAGCCACGCCGACACGCTCGATCAGCTCAACACCGCCGTGGCGATTTTCGATACCGACGAAAAGCTGCGGTTTTTCAACCAGGCGTTCCAGAAATTATGGGGTCTCGACAGCGGCTTCCTGCACAGTGCTCCCGACAACGCCTTGTTGCTCGACCGGCTGCGCAGCGAAGGCAAGATCGCCGAGCAGCCCGAATGGCGGCGCTGGAAGGAAAGCCTGCTTGGCGCCTATCGCGCGGTCGAGTCGCAGGAACATTGGTGGCATCTGCCGGACGGCAAGACCATCCGCGTCGTCGCCAATCCGCAGCCTAAGGGCGGCGTGACCTGGGTGTTCGAGAACCTGACCGAGAAGATGGACCTCGAAAGCCGCTACCAGACCGCGGTGCGGGTTCAGGGCGAGACGCTCGACAATCTTGCCGAAGGCGTGGCCGTGTTCGGCCCGGACGGAAGGCTCAGATTGTCGAACCCGGCATTCGCAGCACTTTGGGGGCTGGACGCCGACGCAGCCAAGCCCAACGTTCACGTCTCCACCATCCGCGATCTGTGCGACCGGCGCGCGCCGGACAGCCCCTGGCGCGGGTTCGTTGCCGCCATCACCGGTTTCGACGACGAGCGCCGCGACCGCCACGGCCAGACCGAGCTGAACAACGGCACCGTGCTGCGCTACGCGATGATCCCGCTGCCCAACGGGCAGGTGATGATGACCTTCGTCGACGTCACCGACAGCGTCAATGTCGAGCGTGCGCTGAAGGACAAGAACGAGGCGCTGGAAAAATCCGACCAGCTCAAGAACGAGTTCGTGCAGCACGTCTCCTACGAATTGCGCTCGCCGCTGACCAACATCATCGGCTTCACCGAGCTTCTTTCGCTGCCGTCGACCGGGCCATTGAGCCAGAAGCAGCGCGAATATGTTGAGCATGTCGGATCGTCTTCCTCGGTCCTGCTCACCATCGTCAACGATATCCTCGACCTGGCGACCGTGGATGCCGGGATCATGGAGCTCGATATCTCCGAAGTTCACGTCGACCGGACCATCGCTGCCGCTGCCGAGCTTGTCTCCGAACGGCTGGAGGAGCATGCCATCAGGCTCAAGGTCGATGCGGCCACTGCGCCGAAGACGTTCCACGGCGACGAAACCCGCATCCGCCAGATCCTCTACAATCTGCTGAGCAATGCCGCGAACTACGCTCCGGAAGCGAGCACCATCACGCTCGCCTGCCGCTCGCTTGCCGAAGGCGTGGAATTCTCCGTTCACGACGACGGTCCCGGCATGCCGCCGGACCTGCTCGATTCGGTGTTCCGGCGTTTCGAACCGCGCACCAATGGCGGCCGCCGGCGCGGCGCCGGCCTCGGC
>NZ_RZSX01001046.1:0-1956 GCF_004023105.1 Mesorhizobium sp. M5C.F.Ca.IN.020.32.2.1
GTGATCTGGTATCCGCCCGGCGCCGATGGATGGGAACGTGCAAACCTTCCGCTGGAGGAGAGGAAGCCTTACGTGATCAGCAATTGAGCATGAGCATATTGTTACTTTCGATCGTCTTGTTTTTCGAGTTTTAAGAACCTACCGTTTCATTTGTCCATTTTGAGAGCTGATGGACGAGCCATTGCAATGGTGCCCAGCAATGGTTGACTGACAAAAGGATCGGCCCCTTCGGGCTGGTAGAAGAGGAGAAATGCCATGAAGAAGAGCTGGACGAAACCGACCATGTGCCAAGTTGCTGCGGGCTTCGAAATTTCGCGGTATCTGCCTGCTGAAATTCCTCCCAAGAAGTAGGCCGCAGAGGTGCGTGTCCCTGGCAACGGGGGCACGCACTGCCTTGCCGCGCGAGGTCTTCGTGAAAGGCTTTGGCGCGTTCGATTCGGGCGAGAAGCCATTCGCGGTCGAAAAGTTGCTGTTGGTTGAGTGAGCCGCAGAGCGGGCATTGCAATGCGCTTGAAAATCATCGGCTCGGCGGCAGGCGGCGGCTTTCCGCAATGGAATTGCAACCATCGCCTGAGCCGCGCGGCTCGCACCGGGATGGCCGGCGTGCATTCGCGAACCCAATCAAGCATCGCCGCGTCAGTGGATGGGGCCGGCTGGGTGCTCTTCAACGCCTCGCCCGATATTCGCCAGCAGATTGCGCAAACGCCTGAATTGCAGCCCGCGTACGATGCGCCGCTGCGTTCGACACCTATTCGTGCGGTGGTGCTGACCAATGCCGATGTCGACCATGTCGCCGGCCTGCTAAGCTTGCGTGAGCGGCAGCCCTTCGTCATCTACGCAACGACAAAGGTTCTGGCAACGCTGGAGGCGAATTCGATTTTCAATGTTCTCGATCCGACGCTCGTGCCACGACGCATCTTGCCGCCGGCGGAAGAACTGGCGATCTGCGATGCCAATGGCAACGACACCGGCGTGACTGTCGAGAGCTTTCCGGTGCCCGGAAAGATAGCGCTCTACCTTGAGGAAAGAGGCCAGCCGGATGCCAATTTCAGCTCCGAGTCCGGAGACACGATCGGCGTCCGTATCGCCGGTACCGGCAGTCGCGGCTCCGTCTTCTATATCCCGGGCTGCGCGCGCATCGATGCGACCCTGCGCACGCTTCTAGCCGATGCCGCCTGCCTCCTGTTCGACGGCACGGTCTACACGGACGACGAGATGATTGCTGCCGGCGTCGGCCAAAAAACCGGGGCGCGCATGGGGCATCTGGCAATGTCAGGAGACGCGGGTTCGATCGCCGGCTTGGCCGATGTAAGGATCGGCCGCCGTGTCTTCGTCCACATCAACAACACCAACCCCGTTCTGGACGAGAATTCCGCCGAACACGCAGCGGTCAAAGCGGCCGGCTGGGAAGTCGCCGGCGACGGGATGGAGATGGAATTTTGAGTGATTTCCACGACGCGGCCAGGAACGGCCTGTCCTTCAGCGAGCTCGAAGCCGTGCTGCGTCAGGTCGGTGCCGAGCGATATCACAACCGCCATCCTTTCCATCACAGGATGACCAGTGGTGCGCTGTCGAGGACCGAGATGCAGGCCTGGGCGCTGAACCGCTACTGCTACCAGGCTGTCATCCCGCGCAAGGATGCCATGATTCTCGCAAATGCCGAGGACCCGGCGTTTCGCGCCGCCTGGCGCAAACGCATCGAGGACCATGATGGCGAGGACGGCTGGAGCGGCGGTATCGCGCGCTGGCTGCATCTGGCGACCTCGCTCGGCCTCGACGCCGAGGCGGTGAAGAGCGAAAGGCTGGCGCTGCCGGCGACACGTTTCGCGGTCGGCGCTTACCTCTCCTTTTGCACGAACCGGACGCTGTTCGAGGCGGTCGCGTCGTCGCTGACCGAGATGTTTTCGCCGCTCGTCATCGGCGAGCGGGTGCCGGCGATGCTGGCCAAATACGATT
>NZ_RZSX01001047.1:0-1955 GCF_004023105.1 Mesorhizobium sp. M5C.F.Ca.IN.020.32.2.1
ATATCGAACAGAACCTGCGTGGCGGCGCACGCTATCTGAAACAGCAGCTCAAGCGCTTTGGCGGCAACACGAACCTTGCCCTGGCCGCCTACAATTCCGGTCATGGCAATGTTCAAAAGTACGGCGGCATTCCTCCGTTCAAGGAGACACAGGGGTACGTCAAAACGATCACTCAACAGTGGTTGCCGGCATTTGGCGGGTCGAACGGAGCCAATATTCCGCTGAACTATGGCGGTGGCGACAGCACCTACACTGGCATGCGGGATTCGACGATCAACGCCATGGCGACCACGCAGGCGACCCAGGAGAGCACCGGCAATGTCGCGTCCTGGCTGCAACAGCTGGGCGGTCTCAACGCCGGGACGATTCAGGACAGTTGGGACCACAACTCGGGCGCCCGTAACGCCAATCTGGAGATGATGAACCAGGTCATCCTACTCGGAACGACCATGGCAGACCTGTTCAACTCGCGGAACACCTCTCAGACAAGCGAAGTGTCGGGATCGTCGCAGTCCGCCAACGTCAAGGAAAAGGACGACGAAAACCCGCTCGAGACGACGGGAATTTGCGACCCACGCACCGGGCTCGAATGGAGCCCGATCGAAAAGGCCTGCGTGCAGAAGCGTGAACGCGAGGCCAACGTAAAACTTCAGCTGCAGCCCCAATAGGAGAACTACAATGAAGCGCTACATTCTCACTGCGTGCTCGATGCTCCTTGCATCGGCGGCATCGGCCCAGGTGCCGGTTATCGACAACGCGAACTTCAAGATCGCCAAAGAAACGTCGGTTACCACCGACAAGATCCTGAACACCAACAAGGACATTCTGACGACCGTCACGGATACCTTGAAGGCAGTCACTGGTAATCGCGGCAGCGAATCCGGCCAGATGCAAAACCTTGCCGTTGGCAACGGTTTCAGCGTTGCTTCAATGCCGTCCTTCGATAGCCTGATGTCGGGCGGCGTACCGAATTTCGGCGGGATTGGCGGCGATATTTCTCAAGTTGCCTCCGCATTCATCAACGGCCTCCAGTTGGTCAAGAGCCTGTCCGGCAAGGCAAACAGCGGTTTCTCCAGCGACAAATCGTACGAGGAGCTAGTTTCCACCGTTCTTGGTGTCGCCGCCTTGGTCAATGGCTCGCAAAAGGCTGTGACAACGCGCCGGAGCGCATTCGAGCAGGCCGGACAAAACATCGGCCAGGCCCAGGATATCAAGGGTTCGATCGATCAGAACACACAGCTCCAGGTGCAAGCCGGTCTGACGATCAACGAGCTCGTCGGCGTGATGAACGGCGCCGTGTCCTCGCTGCAGGCCGACAATCAACGCCGTCTGACCGACATTTCCAACTCAAAGAAGGCGCTTAGCTACAGTGGCAACTAGGACCATCAAAACTGCCAAATTCCTATCGGTGATCGTGATTGCAGCCGGCGTCGCCGGCTGCGGCACGGTCAAGGAAAAGACGGCTCCTTGTAAGCGACCCGCGAATCTAACGTCCTATGCCGCTGATCCTCGCCCGGAATGCGGCCCGATGTCGTCCATTAACGGCAACTCGTCCGCGGCCTTCGCGGCAATTGACGCGATGATGGCGGAATAAAGGACGGTGGGGCGAAAATGCAGGACTTCTTGGGCGAGCTGCTGGATAGAATCGAGGACACTGGCAAGACTTTTTCTCAGGACGCCTACGGCATTGTCAGCGGCGAGATTATGCCGCTGCTCCGCATCATGTTTCTCGCCTATGTCGCCTATTACGGCCTCCAGCTCTTCATGGGAACGTCGCGGGTCAGTGTGGCCGAAGTCGTCGGCCGCATCGTTCGCATGATGGTGATCCTGATCCTCATCAGCCAGTGGAGCAATTTCAACACGTTCTTCTATTCCTGGCTGAACGACACGCCTGAAGACGTGGGCCGCGCCATCCTGACCGCAACAGGCACCGGCATTACCGAGCCAACAAACGG
>NZ_RZSX01001048.1:0-1952 GCF_004023105.1 Mesorhizobium sp. M5C.F.Ca.IN.020.32.2.1
AAAAGGAACTGTCTGTGATCGCCACGATCGGAACGCCTTGCTCGGAAATGACGCGCGCCTCGTCGATGGCCGCCGGGGCATAGGGTGAGAAACTGATGGCGATGACGGCATCCCTGGGCGAGGCAAAGCTGATCATCTCGGCGTTGAGGCCGGCGGCCGATTCGATCAGCTGGTTGCGGATCTTGAGCTTGCCCAGCGCATAGGCGATGTAGGAGGCGACCGGATACGAGCGGCGCTTGGCCAGCACATAGATGGTCTCCGCCTTTGCCAGCAAGGCGATCGCATCTTCGAAATGGTCTTCGTTCAACCTGCCTGAAACATCATTGAGCGAGGTGCTGGCCGCGGCGACGAAGCCGTCGAAGATCGCCCGGTGACCGGCGCCTTCCTCGGCCTTGGCGCGCAATGCCGCCAGTCTTTCGTCATAGGACGAATTGCGCTCACGCAGGCGCTCGCGAAACACCAGCTGCAGACTGGTGAAGCCGTCGAAGCCGAGCTGCTGGGCGAAACGGATCAAGGTCGAAGGCTGGACGCCGGCCGAAGCGGCGATGCTGGCGGCCGTGCCGAAGGCAATGTCGTCAGGATTGTCGAGCGCATAGGCGGCGATCTGCGCGATACGCTTGGGCAGGCTATGGCGCCGTTCCAGGATCGTCGTCCGCAGCGTCTCGAAATCGCGGGGCACCCGTTCGTCCATCGTCGCTCCGCCCAGGCTCGTCAGTCGATGCCGTGTGTGCCCCATCATAGCGAGCCTGTGCAAGAAGGCCATAAAAAATGAGGCATGCGTTCCATTTCTGGATAAAATGGACTAATTCATCCACACAATCTTTCTGGCGACGGAGACAAGGGAAATGGTCGGAGTCGGTCTTATCGGCACGGGCTTCATGGGCAAGTGTCACGCCATCGCCTGGAACGCGGTCGGCACCGTCTTTTCCGACGTGGCCAAGCCAAGGCTGGTCCATCTCGGCGAGGTCAATGAGGATCTTGCCAAACGTCGTGCCAGCGAATTCGGCTTCGCCAGGGCCTCCGGCGACTGGCGTGCCGTCGTCGATGATCCGGATATCGATATCGTCTCGCTGACCACGCCCAACCAGTTCCACCCGGAAATGGCCATCGCCATCCTCGAAGCCGGCAAGCATCTGTGGTGCGAAAAGCCGATGGCGCCGAGTTTTGCCGAGGCGCAAGCCATGGCGGCGGCGGCGCAAAAGTCCGGCAAGGTGGCCGCTCTCGGCTACAACTACATCCAGAACCCGGCCATCCGTCATATCGGTGCGCTGCTCGACGAAAAAATCATCGGCGAGGTCAACCATCTGCGCGTCGAGATGGATGAGGATTTCATGGCCGACCCGGAGGCGCTGTTCTTCTGGAAGCACGAGGCGGCGTCCGGTTACGGCGCGCTCGACGATTTCGCCGTGCATCCGCTGTCGCTGGTCGCCGTGCTGTTCGGCCGCGTCGCCCGCGTGATGTGCGATATGGCAAAACCCTATGCCGATCGCCGCGTTGCGTCGGGCGGGCGCCGCGCGGTCGAGACCTACGACATCGCCAACGTGCTGATGCATCTCGAAAACGGCATTGCCGGCACGCTGCTGGTCAATCGTTCGGCCTGGGGCCGCAAGGGCCGGATCGCCATCCAGATCTTCGGCTCGAAGGGCTCGATCCTGTACGACCAGGAGCGGATGAACGAGTTCCAGCTCTACCTCACATCAGACCGGCCGACCGAGCAAGGCTATCGCACTATCCTGGTGGCGCCGCATCACAAGCCCTACGACGCCTTCCTGCCGGCACCCGGCCACGGTCTCGGCTTCATCGACCTCAAGATCATCGAATGCCGGGAACTTTTGGCGCGGCTTGCCGGCAAGCCGGCGCGCATCATCGATTTCGACGAAGGACTTGAAATCGAGCGCACCGTGCATGCGATGGCGCGCTCGTTCGAGGAAAAGCGCTGGATGGATGTTAGA
>NZ_RZSX01001049.1:0-1947 GCF_004023105.1 Mesorhizobium sp. M5C.F.Ca.IN.020.32.2.1
GTATTGAAATCTTCTCCTGCAGCTGTCGGTGGCTATGCGATCAAAAGGTTTGGCAAGGCGGCTGATTCAAGCGCAAGGGAAGTCCGCATTACTTGGTGACTTGAGTTCCCGACCCGTCCGATGGCTCACGCAGCGATGACGATCACCGACAGCAAGCCGAACAGCGCGATCAGCAAAAAGTCGGCGACCCGATAGAGTTTCAGCGCCCGCCTGATGTCGGCGCTCTCGGCATCGCGGTGGCCGCCTTCGCCCATGAACGTATCGTCGACCATGACGCCGTCATAGGAACGCGGGCCGGCGAGCGCCAGGCCGAGCGCGCCGGCCATCGCCGCCTCCGGCCAGCCGGCATTGGGCGAGCGGTGCTTTGTCGCGTCGCGCTGCACGGTGCGCCAGGCGTTGCCGGCATCGGCGCCTTTGACGAAGAAAGAGGCACCCACGATGAGCAGTGCGGTCAGCCGCGACGCCGGCAGGTTGATCAGATCGTCGAAGCGCGCTGCCGCCCTGCCGAAGGCCTCGTGGCGCGGGGTGCGGTGGCCGATCATCGAATCGGCCGTGTTGGCGGCCTTGTAGGCGACGCCGCCGGCCAACCCGCCGACGCCGATCCAGAAGACGGGCGCAACGACGCCGTCGGAAAAATTCTCGGCCAGGCTTTCGATCGCCGCGCGGCAGACGCCGGCTCTGTCGAGCTTTTCCGGATCGCGGCCGACGATCCTTGAGACGGCAGCACGGCCGATGTCGAGTCCACCATTGTCCAGTCCGTCGGCCACCGCCTCGACATGCTCGGCCAGGCTCTTCTGCGACAGCAGCGACGTCGCCAGGATTGCCGTGAGGACCAGTCCAGCTGGAATGCCCGAAAGCATGGCTTCCACGGCGAAGGCGATGGCGGCCGGCACCAGCACGATGATCAGCAGCGCATGAACACCGCGCCGGCGACGCAGGGCGTCGGAATCAGTATCGCGGTTGAGCCTGCGGTCGAGAAAGGATATCAGCCTGCCGAACCAGGTGACGGGATGGCCGATGGCGCCGAACAGCCAGGCCGGGTAACCCACGGCGAATTCAACAACCAGTGACAGGAAAGCGGTCAGGATCGACATGAAGTCTCTTGATGGAGCGGCGACAGTGGTGGATCACGGCGGAAGCCTTGGCCGGGCGAGGGCGCTTTTTCCGCATGCGCCGCAGCCCTTCGTCGACCTCTCGACCGGTATCAATCCGCACTCCTATCCGTTTTTCGATCTGCCCGCCACCGCCCTGTCCAGATTGCCGGAAGCAGCGCGGGTCCGCGAGTTGGCCGAAGTCGCGGCAAGCGTTTATGGCGCGCCATCGGCAGCGAATGTGGTGGCGACGCCGGGCACGCAGATTCTGTTGCCGCGCGTCGCCTCGCTGGCGAGCCCCGGCAAGGCGCTGGTGCTCGGGCCGACCTATGCTGAACATCAGCGGGCAGCGGCAATCGCCGGCCATGCTGTGACGGAGGTCGATGATTTCGAGGTCCTGGCAGGAGCCGATCTCGCCATCATCGTCAACCCCAACAATCCGGACGGGCGCATCATCGAACGCAAGAAGCTGCTCGATCTTGCCGGAAAATTGCGCGCCAAAGGCGGGTTGCTGGTCGTCGATGAGGCGTTCATGGATGTCGGGCCGCGCGCGGAAAGCCTGGCCGGCGATGTCGAGCAAGGCGGCATTGTCGTGCTGCGTTCCTTCGGCAAATTCTTTGGCCTCGCCGGCCTGCGGCTCGGCTTTGCACTGGCCGACGCGCTGACGGTCGAACGGCTCGAGGCGCAGTTCGGGCCATGGGCGGTCGCCGGCCCAGCGCTCGAATACGGTATCCGCGCGCTTGCCGACAGCGGCTGGCGGGCCGAGATGCGATGCCGTCTGGCAGAGGATGCAGCACGGCTCGATGCGTTGTTCGGCCGCTTCGGCGTCTCAGTCGCCGGCGGCACCACGCTGTTC